>SLJY01000156.1 GCA_007134875.1 Desulfobacterales bacterium | reverse complement strand
GCATTGAGAGAAAGGCGTTGTCGAACAGGGGAACCATCAATTCCGAGATCAGCCGGTTGGACAAAAGACCGCCGCTGCCGTGATCGAGAAGTATCCGTTCGTCTTTCATCGGGCTCCTTGGCTGTTATTGATGCATTGATTCCGGATTGCGGGGGCCGCGCGACGCTCTGAAAAAAAAGACGCATGCCCCCTGGCAAAAAAATCTCACAGCCCGCCGTACTGGTAATAGGCGGCGCAGGTTCCTTCGCTTGACACCATGCAGGGGCCCACCGGGTCTATCGGCGTACAGGCGCTGCCATAGAGGGGGCAGTCCGGCGGCAGGGCCTTTCCGGCCAGGATATCCCCGCAGGAACAGCCGGCGGGCGGCGGCGCCGGGGTTGGGTGCGCGGAAAAACGGCGGAAGGCATCAAAGCCTGAAAACGCGTCCCGAAGTGCCATGCCGCCGCCCGGGATGACCCCCAGTCCGCGCCACGCCGAATCAACATGGTAAAAGACCGTCTCCATGACTTCCCGTGCACGCGGATTTCCATTATCGGTAACGACCCGGCCGTACGCATTTTCCAGGCCGGGCGAGCCGGCGGCGATCATTTCGGCCAGGCGCAGCAGGGCCGAGAGGATATCCACGGGCTCAAACCCGGCGGCAACCGAAGGAACGGCATATTTGCGGAAAAAATCCGCATATCCCTTCAACCCGATCACCACCGATACATGTCCGGGCAGAAGAAACCCGTCGACTGCCGCATCGTCTTTTGCGGAAAGCGCCTCCAGGGCGGGGGGTACCCGCTTGTGGCTGCATGCGACGCTGAAATTGGGTATGCCTTCCTCCGAAGCAGCAATGACCGATGCCGCCACAGCCGGTGCGGTGGTTTCAAATCCGATGCCGGGAAATACCACCTGCCTGTCCGGGTTGGCCCTGGCGATCGCCAGGGCGTCCGCGGCCGAGTAAACCACCCGGACGTCGCATCCGCGGGCTTTCTCTCCCCTCAGGGAGGACCGGGTTCCCGGCACCCGCATCAGGTCCCCGAAGGTCGCCACGATGGTGCGCTCCATTTCCGCCATCGCAATGACGGCATCGATATCCCCCTGGTCCGTAACGCACACCGGACAGCCGGGACCGGATACCAGGTGGATGCTTTCGCCCAGCATCGGCCGGATACCGTGGCGAAACACCGACACGGTATGCGTTCCGCAGACCTCCATGATCCGGATTTCCCGCCCGCAGACCGAACGGATTCGCTCCGAAAGCCGCCGGCACAAATCCGGATCCCGGTACTGTGTATCAAACGCCAAACCGAAAGCCCTCCTTTTCCGGGGGGCTTATGGAATCATCGCCGCCTGCCCCGCGGGTTTTGCCGGAGATCACGGCCGCGGCGGCCACGGCCTGGCCCAGGCACAGGCCGCCGTCGTTGGTCGGCACCTGCCGGTGGGTAAGCACTTCAAATCCCATATTTGCAAGTTGTTCCATCAGTCCCTCCAACAACAATACATTCTGAAAGACACCGCCGCTCAACGCCACGCACGTAAGGCCCCGTTCGCCGCGGATCGCCTGGCACACATCAGCAAACAGCCGGATAACGGTGCGGTGAAACCGGAGGGCAATGCGGGCCCGGCCCCTGCCGGCCAGCACGTCTTCCACCACCCCCCGGATGATGGGGGCGACGGGGATCTCCTTCCGGCTGGCCGCAGGCAATTCGTATGGATAGGTCGCGTCGTCCGCATAAAGCCCTTCGGCGGCTGCTTCGGCTGCCGCCGCTTCGAGTTCCATGGCCGCCTGCCCCTCGAACCCGGCGCGGTAGCGGATGCCCGCCAGGGCCGCCACGCCGTCGAAAAGACGGCCCATACTCGATGTGGGCGGTGACTGAACACCGCTGGCAATCATCCGGGCAATAATGTCCGGGGCGCCTTCCGGTATATGATCATACAAGGGGAGATCGCCACCGTTAAATCCTTTTCCGTGCGCGTCCGCCGGCCAGGCGTCGTGCAGGTAAGACAGGGCCATGCGCCACGGTTCCCTCACTGCCACGTCCCCGCCGGGCAGGCAAACGCAGGCCAGATGAGCCGCTCTGTCAAAGGACGCATGATTGGCCACCAGGACCTCACCGCCCCACACGGAGCCGTCCGTACCGTATCCGGATCCATCGAAGGCCAGCCCGATCACCGCTTCCTCCCGGACGTTTTCCGCCATGCAGGAGACGATATGGGCGTGGTGGTGCTGGACGGGAACCACCGGAATACCGTCTATGGATTGCGCATACCGGGTGGTCACGAAGTCCGGATGCATATCGCAGGCTACGGCTTCGGGCCGAAGGCCCAGGAGCTGCTTCATGTGCAAAATGGTTTGTTCGAAAACCGCCCCGGCAAGCGGGCTTTCCATATCTCCGATATGCTGGCTCAAAAAAGCGTATTCCCCCCGTGTCAGGCAGACGGTGTTTTTGAGGTCCCCGCCGCAGCCCAACACCTGCGGAAACGCCCTGCCCAGGAAAACCGGCGCCGGCGCCCATCCCCTCGAACGCCGCACCAAGCGCGCCGCACGCCCCGCATGGACCGCTATGGAGTCGTCGGTTCTGGAAACGATCTTACGATCATGGAGCAAAAACGCATCGGCGATTCCGGAAAGCCGTGCCAGGGCCTCCTTGTTTCCCGAGGCGATCGGCTCGTCGCTGATATTGCCGCTGGTCATTACCAGGGCCGGAAATCCGCAGTCCATTAGCAGATGATGAAGCGGCGTATACGCCAGCATGAATCCGAAACGGGGGCTGCCGGGGGCGATATCCGGCGAAAGCCCGCTTTTGGCGGTTTTCTTCAAAAGCACAATAGGCCGTGCCGGCGCATTCAAAAGCGATTGCGCCGCTTCCGGCACCGCGACATATT
>SLJY01000061.1 GCA_007134875.1 Desulfobacterales bacterium | reverse complement strand
TTTACGGATCGGTTTCTCCGGGATCTCCTGAAACATCCGGAAAAGCAGTTCATTCGGATCGGGATCAAAATCAGTAAGGAGATTATAATGTCCTTGAATGAATTGACATACATGAACTGGCGGGAAATTATTTTGCCCGGAAAGGTTCAGATCGACAGCCAGACGGAGACCCATGGCAAGTTTGTATGGGAGCCGCTGGAGCGGGGATTCGGAATCACCATCGGCAACTCCCTCAGGCGAATCATCCTCTCCTCCCTTTACGGGGCAGCCATCGTTTCTGTCAGGATAAACGACGTGATGCACGAGTACAGCACTATAGACGGCGTGCTGGAAGATGTTTCCGAAATTATATTGAACCTGAAAAAAGTCCGTCTCAAAATGGATGACGCCGAACCCAAGACCGTAGAGGTAAGATCCAACGGTGAAGGCGTCGTCATCGCAAAAGATATCGTCAGCCCGGACGGCCGCGTTTCGGTTCTGAACCCGGATCAGCATATTGCAACGATTACCTCCGATGTTGAACTGAATATGGAGATGACTGTTGCAGCCGGTAAGGGCTACAACCTGGCCGAGGCCAATAAGGATCCGGACGATCCTGTCGGTACGCTTGCCATAGATTCTGTTTTTTCTCCGATCCAGCGGGTCAGCTACCTGGTTGGCAATGCGCGTGTAGGTCAGAAAACGGATTATGACAAGCTGACCATGGAAGTCTGGACGGACGGCTCCGTTCGGCCGGAAGACGCAGTCGCCTATGCTGCGAAAATCCTGAAAGAGCAGATGAATGCCTTCATCAATTTCGATGAGGACGAGGAGCCGGCTCCCCAGGAATACGTGGAAGGTGAGTCCGGGCAGAAGTTCAATGAAAACCTGTACCTGGACGTCGATGAACTGGAACTTTCGGTCAGAAGCGCCAACTGCCTCCGCAACGCCAATATTCACAAGATTTACCAGCTGGTTCAAAAAACGGAATCCGAAATGCTGAAAACCAAAAATTTCGGCAGGAAATCACTGAACGAAATCAAGGAATTGTTATCGGAAATGGGTCTTTCCCTTGGAATGAAGATCGAGGGATTCGTACCGCCGGAAGAAGACCAGGAATACGGAGATAATTAGTTATGCGTCATAAAAAGAGCGGCATAAAACTCAATCGGACAAGCAGTCATCGCAAGGCGATGTTTCGAAATATGGTTACATCCCTGTTTAAGTACGACCGCATCCAAACCACGGACGTAAAAGCCAAGGAGCTCAGAAGATGGGCCGATCACCTGGTCACCCTTGCCAAGCGGGGTGATCTTCACGCAATGCGTCAGGCGGCGGCCGTCATCCGGGAACGGGACGTTCTTCGCAAGCTCTTCAGGCAAGCCCCGATACGGTTTGCGGAAGTCTCCGGCGGATATACCCGGATTACAAAGCTTGGATTTCGTCCCGGTGATGCGGCGCCCATTTCCGTCGTCGAGTTGACCGGCGAGGCGCCTGTGATTCCCGATGCCGGGGAAGAAAAAGAAAAAAAGAAAGATAAAAAGCCTGCGGCGGAATCAACCCCTGCAGAGCAGCAGGAGTAGCAGGGACAGGTTTTCGCCCTCGAATCGAATTCCTTTCGTTTATTTTCCCCCCGCGTTTGAATGTGCCGTTTGATTTCCGGCATTCAAATGCGGGGGGATTTTTTATGGTCTGATCGTCGGTATCACCCGTCTCATTTCCCTGTTTTTCTTTACAAGAATCCGCACCGCACCGTCTTTTTCCGTGGTGTACACTGCATACCCTCTTTCTTCATAGCGCTCAATTACCGATTCTGACGGGAAATCAAATCGTCCGGCTCTCGCGCTGACGATGACCGTCTCCGGTCTTGCCGCATCGAGAAAATCCGGTGTGGATGACGTATCGCTTCCATGATGAGGTGATAACAGGATATCCGAGCGGATCTTTTCCCCTGCAAGGGCAACCAGTTCGGCCTCCGCTTCCCGCTCCACATCGCCGGGAAACAGAAACGACGTATTTCCGTATTCCAGTCTCAAAACGATCGAGCCATTGTTCAGGTTGGCCGGAGCCGATTCCGGAAGCCGGTTTTTGTCGGGATACAAAATATCCATGACCCATCCGTTTTTACTGAGGGGAAATCCGGTATCGGCAAAATCCGGATGCGGAATCTCCTTTTCCGCGATGAGCTCAAGGAAGCGTTCATAATTCCGGGTGTCCGAGGGAAAATGGGTAGTGATTACCTTTCCCACCGGAAAGTGTTCGAGTATATACAATAGCCCGTTTAGATGGTCCGAGTGTGGATGGGAGAGTACTACCTTGTCTACCGAAGCGATTTTGTTTCGCCATAGATAAGGGGCGACAATCATTTCGCCCACGTCAAAACTTGAATTGTCCGAAAACCCCCCGCCGTCAATCAGCATGGTCTTCCCCCGGGGAAGCTCCACCAGGGCGGCATTACCCTGGCCGACATCCAGATGGGTAACGACAAGGTTTGTGTTATAAAAGCGCCGATGGGTCCAATAGCCGATGTCCGCAACGAGAATGAGCGCCGCAATGGCAGCAATCGTTCGAAGGGCCCATGCAGGAAGAAATGGTGCAAACGTGCGGTCATGAATATGTTGCTGCGATCCCGTCGCCGCGATTGCGTCACTAAACCGGTCGCTACGGCCGGTTTTGATTCGTATAAGCACGGGAACGGCGATCAAAAGGGCATAGATGCAGGTAATCTCGATAGCCGATGGTGTAACTGTTTTCCATGCGCCAAAGGGAAGTGCGGCGATTTTCTCGACAATACCGATCGCGCCGCGCAGGAGTATGTCGGCTGCCATGAAGCCGATTCGTCCCACCGGCTCGATCAGGCAATGGAAAAGGGCGGAAACAAGGCCCAGGGGAACCACCACGAATCCGACCAGCGGGACGAGAATGAGATTGGCGCCGATGCCCAGAATGCTCACCTGGTTGAAGTAGTGTGCAACGAGGGGCATGGTGCCGATGATCGCAAAGACGGAGATCATTACAAAGCCGGTGATGATCCGCAATACGCTTTTCATTTTCGTTTCGCCATGTCGTACACCTGCTGACGGAAACAGGTAAAGCCCGATGAAAATAGCCGAAACAGCGGCAAAGGAAAGCTGAAAGGAAATGTCGAACAGGGAATGAGGGTATACAGTGAGTATTCCAAGGGCTGCCGCGGCAAGGGTGTTGGCCGGGTTGTAGGGACGATTCAGCAGGAAAGCGGCAAGAAGGATAACGATCATAATCACGGCACGCTGGGTTGAAGGGGACATGCCGGCCATCATGCCGTAGCAGATTACGAAGCAGATCGACAGGAGGGCCCCGGTTTTTTTTACCAGGGCGCGTCGTAGCAGAAATTCGATTCTTCCCAGAATCGCACGGAGCAGCAGGAAGCAGAGTGTTGCCACGGTTCCGACATGCAGGCCGGATATTGCAAGCAGGTGGCTTACGCCTGCCCGGCTGAAGGATTCACGCAGTTCGCCGGTTATATGGTCTCTTTTGCCCACGACCAGTGCGGAAAGGACCGCGCGGCTGTCTCCGTCGGTAACGGAATCGATTGATTGATCGATGGACATGCGGGCGTTGGACACAAAATAGGAAACCGGCTGCGCAGATTTTCCCCCCGGAGCTTCCACCCCGATGCGGTTTCCTTTGTCCCAGGCCGTCCCCCATACGGATCGCCATGCCATAAACTGCCGGTAGTCGAATCCGCCGGGATTGTTGAAATTCCGGATCGATCGGATGGGGCGATTAAATGATACGCGAAAACCGGCCAGGATTTCCGGGGCGTCGCCGTAGACGGTGAGCTGGATTCGCCCGGGCAAAGAAGCGGTTTCCTGCTCCGTTTTTTTGCCTTGATGCAGCAGCAAACCGGTTAGAATAAGCCGGGTGCGAAATCCTTGATGGACGGGAGGCTCGCAGACGATCCCGGAAATGGTTGCCGATGGGCCATCAAGAAAGGGGCGGACCGGTTCGGGGGGGAAGGCCGGATATACTTTTGGGTAAATAGCCATCCAGCCAAGGAAAAAGAGAAGGAAAAACGGGGCGGCCGAAGATGTTTTCCGAAGGTAAAACGACCGGCCAAGCCATACAAGGCATGCGGCTGCAACGATCCAGGCTGCCGGGGCGGCGTGGGGTATATGGACGCAGCGTCCCCAGAGGATGCCCGCAATGAATGCGAAAACAAGCGGCAGCAGGGGGCGATGCCATGCGCTGTTTTCATTGGCTTTGGAATGTATTTCGGATGCAGGATTTGCGGGGTCTTCTGGTATCATGGCATGATGAGGAAGCCGGCGTCTACTTTCGGGATGGCCGCCGTTTTTCAACTATTGAGGTGCAATGTAATACAATGGCCCTTGTTGAGGATGAAGGCTCCGGTTGGGCATACCGCCGGCATTAGCCGGCAGATACCCGCTTGATAATGGCCCCCATTGCCGCGAATTTTTTTTCGATGGCTTCGTACCCGCGGTCCAGATGGTAGATACGGGATATGCGCGTAGTGTTTTCAGCAACGAGTCCGGCCAGCACCAGCGAAGCGCTGGCGCGCAGGTCTGTTGCCATGACCGGGGCGCCGGAAAGTCTGGATACACCTTTGACCATTGCGTGGTTTCCGGAGATGGTAATATCGGCTCCCATGCGCAGAAGTTCGCTGACATGGATGAAGCGGTTTTCAAATATGGATTCGGAAATGACGCTCAGTCCGTTTGCAACGGACATGAGCACCATGAACTGGGCCTGCATGTCCGTGGGGAAGCCAGGATAGGGGAGGGTTTTGACGTCCACGCTTTGGATGACGTCCGCGCCCTGAACCGTGATTCCCTCATCGTCGGCATCCACGAAAGCGCCGCACTCCCGAAGTTTATGAATGACCGGCTTGATGTGCGCGGGATCGGCTCCGGTGAGACGGATTTTGCCTTTGGTGAGTGCGGCAGCGACCATGAAGGTGCCGGCTTCGATACGGTCTCCAATGATATGCGCCTCCACGGGTGAGAGGCCCTCGACGCCGTGAATCGTAATAACGGTTGACCCGGCGTCCCGTATATCGGCTCCCATGCGGTTAAGCATTTCAGCCAGAGCGATGATTTCGGGTTCTTTGGCGGCGTTTCTGATAACCGTCGTCCCCTTGGCAAGGGTTGCGGCCATCATAATGTTTTCGGTGCCGGTCACCGTGGGAATGTCGAAAAAAATTTCACCGCCCTGGAGCTTTTTTGCTTTGGCTTCAACGTAGCCGTGTTCGAGCTTGATCGATGCGCCCAGTTTTTCAAGGCCTTCCAGATGCATATTGATAGGACGCGCACCGATCGCGCATCCGCCGGGGAGGCTGACCCGCGCGCGGCCCATTCTTGCCAGAAGAGGGCCCAGCACCAGCACGGATGCGCGCATTTTTCGCACCAGGTCATAGGGGGCCTCATGCTGAAAAAGGCCGGTGGTGTCGATGACAGCTGTATTGTCTTCGAATTTCGCGCTTGCGCCAAGACCGGCAAGAAGTTGGCAGATGGTTTCGATATCCTTGAGATCCGGAACATTTCGCAGAACGAACCGCCCACCGGTGAGAATCGTTGCTGCAATCATCGGCAGTGCGGCATTTTTGGCCCCGCTGACAGATACTTCGCCATGCAGCGGACGCCCTCCTTTGACGAGAATTTCATCCATGGCGATCAGGCCCTTTCTTATCTTTTCGAGCAATTGGGGGCCGTTCGGAAATTCCCCCGGAAGCTAACCGAATCCGGGCGGGAATTGAACGGGCTGGTGCCGTCAACCGGCAAGACGTACGGAATACAGCGAAACACCTGGTATTTCGGCGTAACGATACCGGCGGCGCTGCGTATCTGAATTGACATCTGGATGGATGGTGCTGTGCACCGGTGTTTCAATGAAATTCCCGGTGCCGGATAATCCGGCAGGCCCCGGGACTCCGGGGATAACTGCGGATGCTCCCACAGTTATCCCCGGGTCATTGAATAATCAAAGGGTTTAAACGGTTACGTTTGTTAGTGATGATCCGACGATCCTTCATCTTCCTGCAACGTATCGATGATCGACTTGATGATGCAGAAAGTAAGCCCCGCACCGACCACCGAAATGGCGAATGCCGCGGCCCCCATGAACAGGTACTGTCCAAGATACCAAGTCCATTCATATGCAAACGGAAACATAAAAGTATGTCCTTTCCTTTTCGTATTCCCCGATAATGGATAATGCTGTTTACGGGTTGAGTTCCTTTTCCTGCGGAAACATCGGCAGGTAGCGGTATGCCAGCGATATCACGATAATGCCCACTGCCACCGGCATGATCGTGGTGATCACTTCCGTCCAGGCCGGGGAGTACATGAACCATTCATCAAAGGGCTTAAGCGGCGCGGCAAGGGTTTGCAGCACCATGGCCCAGCGGTTGATGCACAATCCGATAATGGCAAGGATGGCTGCAGCAAAAAGGAGCTTCCGGTTTTCGCGCCCCTTACGGGTGATTAATATCAGCGCGGGAAGAAATCCGCATATCGCAATTTCGGCCACGAGCATCCAGATGCCGTACAGGGGATTGTTGGTATAGAAGCTCATCAGCGAGAAACCGGCGGAAGGCGCCGTAACAGCGGCCCAGTAAATAGTGTCCATGGTTTTGGCTATGATGTAGGTCAGCAGCATCCAGCCGGATATTTTGGCAAGCAGCTGGTAGACTTCATCCTTTACGAGCCGCTTGCCCGTGATGATTTCCGTGAGCCGGCACATTGTCGCGGTGAAAAGTGGGCCGACAGCGGCGGCGGACCAGGTAAAGAGAAAGAAGGTCCACGGCCAGATGAAAATCCCTTCCCGGAAGGCGAATGGACGCCCGTACAGAACGCCGGGTACGCCGCCAAGCGATCCCTGGTGGAAAAAGGAAAGGAAAACGCCGGTAGCTGCAAACACCGCCATGATTTCATGCATGTTGTGGCTAAGGTGATGGAAAAATCGAATCCGCTGAATTTTCGGGTTTTCCAGGATGACCGGGATAAACTCGACGATGAGAACGCCCAGGTAAATGGTCAGGCAGAAGGCCACCTCCGTAAGCATGGAGTGGATGTTGGCATGCCAGAAGATATACCAGCCCCTCAGCGGCTGCCCGACGTCGAGTCCGAGCAGTAACAGGGCCATGGAGTAACATACCAAGCCCAGGACAACCGCGAAATTGATGATGTTTTTGACCTGCTTTACGCCAATGATATAGGCGAGAAATCCGGAGAAGAATGCGCCGCCGCCCAGTGCGATTACCGCAAGATCGGCCCAGATCCACAATGCAAAACCGTATGCATCGTTCATATTGGTCTGGTTAAGGCCGAAACCCCAGACCCGGAACATGGCGTATGCGGCCATCAGCAGGACCAAAAACGCGGGTAGCAGCCACAGGATAAACTGGCTGCCGCTGCAGCGTTTTACACCCTCGGGGATTGCTGAAGTCGTCATGATCTGTTCGCTCCTTGCTGTATTGTATTCGTCAGAATCTGCGTTAATGTCTGTAATTGATCAGTTGAGCCTGTTGCTATCGGGCAAGCGTCAGGCATTGTCCCCGCAGGCATCAGGCCTCCTTTTCAGCAAATGCGCGCGGCACCTCTCCTTCGAGATAGTTGTCCGCCATGCGGTGGACCCATTTGCGTTTTGAGATATAGTACACGCTCGGATTGGTATTCAGACGCTCCAGCAGACGGAATGCGTAGCGGTCCTGTTTGAGCTTGTATACCTCGTGTTCCGGGTTGTCCAGGTCTCCGAACGTGATGGCGCCTGACGGGCAGGCCTGGGTGCAGGCGGTCTGGTATTCCTCTTCCTTGATATCTTCAGACCGGCCTTCATGGTATGCTTTTTGCCTTGCCAGCTGGAACCGGTGGTAGCAAAAGGTGCATTTCTCGACAACACCGCGCGTGCGTGCGGAAACGTTGGGGCTCAGGTATTTTTCCATATCCGCGGGCCAGACCGGATCCCACCAGTTGAATTGGCGCGCGTGGTAGGGGCAGGCGGCCATGCAGTAGCGGCATCCGAAGCACCGGGTGTAAATCTGGCTGACAATGCCTGTCGGCCAGTCGAAATCCGTTGCAACGGCCGGGCACACGGACACGCACGGCGGTTTTCCGAACTCCTTTCCGTCGCATTGCATGCACGGCTGGGGAAGGTAGCAGACTTCGGTATCCGGAAACGGTTTTCCGTTGGTCAGCTTGTACACCGTGATCCAGTTGAGCGAAAGCATCTTGGCGCTTTCTTCATCCCGGAACGATACGTTGTTCTCCGAATAGCAGGCGACCATGCAGGATGCGCATCCGGTGCACTTGTCCACGTCGATGACCATCCCGAAGTGCCTGGCCTTTGTATGAGAAGGTACATTTTGCATCATAAACCTCTTTTGGCTGTTGGTATCAAGTACGGTTTACGCGGGTAGCGTGCGCGAGCCGGATCGATCACGCTTTTTTAAGCTGCGCCCGGATTCCCCATGCCGTGTTCATGCCGTATGCGGGGTCGGGTACGGCCCGGAGCAGCGCATTGACGTTGACCCCCTTGCCGGCGATAAACCGGCTGTAGGCCGTATGCCCCAGGCCGGCCGGCATTGCGGCGAGGCCCGGCATGATGCCTTCGAAGAGGTCGATCCGGACCGTTGCGGTTCCGGCGGGCGTTTCAATAACAGCCTTGTCCCCCTGCTTCAGGTTCAGGTTTCCGGCGGTTTCGGGATTGATCTGTATGAAAAGCTTGTCCTCTTTGAGGGTTTTCGAATCAATGGTTTTTGTCATAAACGGCGGGTTTGCGACCGCGCCGGAAGCGATCCGGGGGGATTTGTACGCCACGAGCGTAACGCCGTTGTTTAAGTTGCCTCCCGGGATGCCCACCTCCCGGTAACCGGGAAGCTTCTCCGTATCGCCGTTGTTCGGGGTATGCCGCCGGATCGGATGGAATTCGTATTTGCCTGAATCGGTTTCAAAGGCATCGGCGACATCCGCAACACGATCCCGGTTGACGACGTAGCCGTTGCTGGACATGTCCTGGTAGCGGTCTGAAAGCGCTTTTTCCAGGAAATCCCCGTAGTCGTCCCATGGGAAGGACTTACCGATGTCACCGCCCATTTCCTGCGCGATGTCGATGATCGTATCGCCCGCATTGCGGGTATCGTACTGGGGGTCTACCACCGGTTCGGAGAGGCTTACGACCGGCATCCCCACCCCGTCGGGAGCGGGCACATCCCGGTATCCTTCCAGGAAATGGTGGTCCGGCAGGATAATATCCGCCATCTTGGCCGTTTCATCCATGAAGCTCGAGAAACTGACGATAAACGGTATTTTTTCGAACGCTTCCTGAACTTTTTTGCTGTCTTCCAGGGTATAGACCGGGTTGGCGTCCAAAACCAGAAGTGCTTCGACGGGCAGGTCATCGTTTCCAGCCTCCAGGATGCGTTCCGGCAGCAGGTTGAGCAGGTAGCGGCTTTGGGGATACTGGCCGGAGCCAGCAAGATCCGCGCGCGGTTTGCCCGTAGCGTCCGATGCAATGCTGTCTTTGCTGACCGCGGGCAGGTCGTATTCCGGTTCAGGAAAGACGAACATGCCGCCGGCCTGGTTGATGTTCCCGACCAGGGCGTTCAATGCATGGACTGCCAGGGTCTTGTCAATATCTGCAGTGATTCTCGACTCGTAATAGCCGCAAAGCGCGACTGGTTTGTCCGAGCGTGCGAATTCAACAGCGACCGATTCGATCTGACGGGCATCGAGGCCTGTGATTTCGGCGACTTTGTCTGGCCGGTATTCGGCCGCCAGGCTTCGGAACCCCATGTGCATGTTGCCGTTGTCGTCCGTGAAGTCCTCGAAGCCGAAGGCATGGTTGTCGATGAAGTTCCGGTCGTAGAGCCCTTTGTCGATGATTACGGAGGCCATTCCGAGCGCGAGGGCCGACTCGGTGCCGGGTTTGGCAGGAAGCCATTTTCCTGCCCTTGCCGCAGTGTTGGACAGCCGAGATTCAACCTGAACCAGCGTGTGGTCCTCTCCGAAGCGGCTGTAGGCCGCGAACTGGTATCCGGGAGCACCGCATCCGTCGAGAAGGCCGCATCCAAAGCTGAGGATGTACGTTGCGTTTTCCAGGTCAAAACCGACATTCAGTGCGGTTTTTCCCTGTGCAAGGTATGCGGCGGTTTCGTGGGCGTCGCGGCCGGAGGGGGTCCGGATGAAGTTGGGGGAGCCATAGGCTTCCAGAAAACGTTTGAATAGGTAAGGGACCGTGCCCCGGTCGTCCCCGGCTATACAGGCTGCCTTGTGGGATTTTCCGTTTTCACGGAGCGCGGCCAGCTTCCGGTTCACCTCGGTGATTGCCTCGTCCCATCCTATAGGTTCGAATTCGCCATCCCCCCTTTCCCCGGTGCGCTTCATGGGCGTCTTGACCCGGGAGGGGCCGTAGAGATACTGGATGGATGCGTACCCTAAGGGGCAGAGGCTTCCCCTGTTGACGGGATGATCCTCTTTTCCCTCAATTTTGACCACGCGGTCCTTGATCGTCCGGACCTTGACGCCGCATCCCCCGGGGCACAGCGTGCAAACCGTTTCCTTCCAACTCACCGGTCCGTCTTCGGGCACCGGGGTCCACGGCCAATTCTGTGTCCATATGGCGATGTCGTCGGTCATTTTCCAGGGCACGGGCGACAGAAGATGGCCGACCACCAGGCCCCCCGCAAGCGACAAAAAACATCTGCGATCGATTTTCATGGAATTTACCCCTTATTTATATATCCAAGCGAAATTTTATTATTCAGTCTAATGTCCGGTCTACTTGTGGCACTGAAAGCAGCTTCCCTTGCTGTCCGTCTCATCAACGTGGCAATGCACGCAGTCCATCATTTTCATGCGCGGCGCATACTTGGGCTCGCCCAGGCGGGACATGTTCCATCCCCATATATCCCGGCTATAGCCGGTGAGGCGGTTTTCCTGGTAAGGACGGAGGCTCGTGGATTCGCCGATGTCCCCGTGGCAGGTTGCGCAGTCCATGTCCGCCCCCCTGACGTGCGGGGCGTGGGAAAAGTAGACGCAGTCCGGTTGTTTCGCATAAATGTTCCAAGGGACTTCCTTGTCTTCAAGGACATATTCTTCCACGAATTTGATCTCGTTCGGGTCGTCACCCTGTACGAACATGTGGCAGTCGCGGCATTCATTCAAAGTGGGGGATCCGGCGAAGCTTCCGTCCTCCCGGAAGTAGTGGCAGCTGTTGCAGCCGTCGTGGACAAAGTCCATGTGGAGATCGTGGTTGAAGTCGATGGGGTGGGGCACTTCCTTGTACAGCAGGTTCGG
>SLJY01000139.1 GCA_007134875.1 Desulfobacterales bacterium | reverse complement strand
TACCCCGCCCGGAACTCGTCGATTTCGGCAAAGGCTTCGGCGTTGATGTTGAGGCGGATGCTGGCCGTGCTGTCCTCCAGGGTGAACTCCGAAAAACTGCCCGCCACGATCTCGTCCATCTCGGCTTCCGCCATCTTCTGCATGGCCGCGGCCGGCGTCGCGGCGAAAACCGTCCAGGCGGCCCCGGCGAACAGGGCCAGCGCCAGAAACTGATAGCGCTTTGTCATTTGGCGGGTTTTCGGGTTCATATGGGATGCTCCTTAATATGGGCTGCATGGTCCGGCCAAACATTGCGGGCCGGATGTTCCGGGTACTGAATTTCCCGAAAGCGTCAGGAATTTCATTTTTCTGCCGGAACTAAAAACTTATCGTGCGTTTAATCGTTTTATATGCAAACAATGTTTTTTAATGAAACTGCGTCTGTATTGACTGAAAATAAAAGGTTCCGGAAACAGTGCCTGGTTTATGTTTACTGATTGAATACTATATGAAGGCTTTGTGCCGCCGGTGCTTCGTCTGCATGTATTTCATTTAATGGATGCGGGAAATTCATCCTGTATTGTGCCGCTTTTGCGATACGGTTGTAAAAATCAAGATGAATCATGGATCAAAACAGTGTTGGTTTCATCGGGTTGCTGTTTATAAGTAGAAAAGCAACTTGCATGCCATTTTGACGTTTGCCGGTGGCACCCGGCTGAAAATAAAAAGCGGCTTTTGGATAAGCGCTTGTAAAAACGACAAAAAAACAACCATGATGCCGTGCGGCTGAAAGACAGAAAACCGGGAGCCGGGCCGCGCATGGCGCAGGGTCCGGCAAAAAACTCAGATGGTAAAAAAATTGCCGGCACGGCTGCCATGACCGTCCGGGCTGCGGCCTTGTGCGATGGAAGCGCGTGTTCGTGTTTCCGAACACAGTAGAACGAAGTGTCATAATATACATGAAAAACGCAGGCTCGATTTTATAGAAGCGCGTATGGCGGGACATGCATGATCATGAGAAAAAATGAAATGACATGCAATTCTAGTTCGACGCCATTACCTCGCCTCCGAAGCTGAACATAGTGACGCGGAAATGAATGGTGTTCACCGGCAGGAACGGGGCGGATTTTGGATTGTTCGGAAAACCGGACAGGGGTATTCGGGGTTATGAACAGAGGGCGGACGGAGAGCGGGAGGCAGATGACAGGGAGCAGAAGACGGCCTGGACGGACGCCGGGGGACGGTAAAACAGGGAATAGAGGGCGGAAGACGGCGGGCGGGAGCATGCCGGGTCAAAAATAGCCCAGTTCACGGGAGAGCCGATCCTTGCTGGTGGTGTCCTCGAGGACCAGGCCGGCTTCCACCCGGTCCGAATCACCGGGAAGGGACCGGTACCAGCAGAGCCAGGCAATCCCACGGAAATGGGGGATAAAAAAATCGTCTTCGAAATCGAAGCGCAGGGGCGTGTCCGGGGGAACATCGCGGGAGACGATCACACGCATGCCGCCCGGGCTGAAATCCAGGGTGAGGGCGGATTCCGAAAACCGGCCGTTGGAAACCCCCTGCCAGTCGCAGGATTGGATCAGAATGCCCCGCTGCTCGGGGATGCGGGGATGGCGGCGCCTGCCGTGGAAATGATTGGGATCCTCGGTGCCCGGCAGCCCGTCGATGCCGCGGGATGTGCGATTTCTGTAGTATACCGGGCATTTCCGGTACCGGGCGGTCATGCAGAATGCGATGACATTGGCCTGCAGGGGAAGGTAGAACCCTTCGGAATACAGGCCGCATGAACGCGTCCGGATCGCGTAATGCGGGCATTTTCTGCACGGCCCGCCTTCGCAGTCTTTATTTCCGCTTTTGCCTCCGGTTTTGTTCATGAGAAACGCCCTCCCGCCGCCGAGACCTGTATGCCAGGCTACTGATAAAACGAGCGTTACCCTTATTGCAATGCCTTATCATAACCGCTCAGTTCAGGATAATGACCGGCGGCTTCGTAAAAAGCCGATATCCCCGCCCGTGCGCAAGGTTGCGCACGCCGGAACATCCCTGGCTGCTTTTACAACTTACTTCAACGAAAACATCAGGTTATGAAGCGCCGTGCGGCTCGGACGGTCTGCCCGCCCCCGCCGCATGTTGCTTTTTCGCCGCACGGCGCTTCGAGGGAACACCCATATTATACGGATTGCACGATTTTGTTTTTTTTCTTTTGGTATATGCAAAGCGCGGGCCATATGCAAAGGATGGCGTCACGATTGTCAGACGCTTCGATCGGATTCCGCATCGGCATCCTTTTTCATGTCCTCCTTGCGATCCCGAAGGGGAACCTGGCGGAGATTGATGACATTGAGGAGGTTTTCCTTCACGGCCGCACCGTTGAATTTGATGCAGGGTTTTCCCACGCGGTTGCTGTAGCGGCAGATCATATCCGCCACCAGTTCCTTGCCGGTTCCGGATTCGCCCGTGATGAGGATGGTGGCGTTGGAGGCGGCCACCCGGCAGACCGTCTCCCTGACGGCCCGCATGGGGGGCTTTCCCCCAGCATCTTTTCGTCTTCCGAAGCCGACCTCGGGAAATAAGATGGGATCAGAAACGATCTGAATCCGTTCAAAAATTCCACTTCACGCCGAGGGAGAAGGTGTCCACGCCGCCCTCCTCAAGGTCTTCCCGCTCGTAGCGGGCGAAGACCACGTTGTATTCGCCGAACAGGGCGCTGATTCCGCCGCCGAAAATGGCGCTGTGGCGGCCCGGGCCGTCGCCGGTCACGCGGAAGCCGGACCCCGGGGCATTGGCGAAGGATGCCTTGACGTCGATATCCTCGTCCAGCAATTCATACCCCCACCCGGCGAAAACTTCCGGGACGACCACGAAGGTGCGGCCGGAAAACGGCCGGAGAACCGAAAACCCGAGGCGGGAACGAAGAAAATGGTCGGACTGGCTGTCGAATGCAAGGGCGGCGTCCCCGGCCCCGCGCTCGGTGTGGCGCTCCCGGTACTGCCAGGAGTAGTGGAGGGATGCGGCGGGTACGATATCCCAGGATTTCGCGAAGTCGACCCGGTAGCGGGCCTCGGTGAAGACTGACCCGTCGTAGGACAAAAAACGCGAGGAGGGACTGGCGTCCACCGGGATCGTGATCCGGCGCTCCTGGCGGTTAAGATGGACGCCGGCGGACGCGGCAATGTCGACTTCCATGTTCCGGCCGACCCAGGTGGCGTGGGGGCCGATGCGAAGGCTTCTCATTTCCAGCTCGCCGTCGTTTTCATCGAAATCGGCCGACCCGGTGCCGTAGCCGATGCTTGCCCCCGCGACCAGGCGCTCCCTCACGTTTCGTTCCGCCCCGATGATCAGGCCGCCGGAGCGGAAGTCGTAGCCGGAGCGGCCAGCGTCCGCATCGATTTCGCCCAACTGTCCGTAAGCGCCGTAAAATCCGCGCCAGGGAGAATCCGGGGCGCTCGCGCCCATTTCGTCATGCACGATCCGGGCGCGCCCCGCGGAGTAACCGCCGGAAGCGCCCGACCCGCCTGATCCGCCGGATCCGCCGGACCCGCCACCGGCAGACGGGCCGGCCCAGGCATCCAGCGCGCGGCCCACGGCCCCCGCATCGAAGCCCGAAGCCGAAAACGGAGCCGAAAACGAGGAAGAAAGCATGGCGCCTATGTTTTGCGCGAGATTGTCCCCGGTGCCTGCCGCCATTTTAAGGCGGCTTTGCCGGGCGCTGTGCATGGTCCGCCGGGCCATGGCGTGCGCCTGCCCGGATGTCATGCGAAAAGCCGCCTGGTAGGGTTCGGGGTTGACCTGCTCCAAGGCCGCCTGCATGTCGGATTCCGAAACGCCTTCATGGAGAATGTCGCTCAGCAGCCGTTCATACGCGAGCGTCAGGTTTTCCAATTGACCCGCCTGCCTGGCCGATTCAAGGGCCCGGGCCACGGCTTTCCGGTTTGCGGTATCCGCATAGGCCTCATCCGAGTAATCCGCAAGCCGGTCGGCGACAAAACGGATCTCCCCGGCATCCGTGTCGTATCCGCCTTCATGGGGAATCATGAAATCATAGAGCAGGGAGTCATGATCGATCGTAAACGGGTCATCGCCGTCCAGCGTGAGGGTGCCTGCGCTCAGAAAGGTATAAGTTGCATCGTCCCGCACGGCGCCTGCGGATACGTCTTCGATCCGGAGGGTTGCGCCGTTTTTGATGTCGGCTTCCCCGGCTACGGAAAGCCTGCCGCAGTTGTCGTCACCGCCCATTATCCGGATATTGACCGCCGCCCCGCCGTCCACCGCGAGATCGCCGGAAATGGAAAGCTGCCCCGTCGGGTCTCCCGGTTGGAGGGTGCCGCCGGGACCGGCCGAAACATCTCCTTCCACTTCTCCCGTCCCGCCAAGGCGGCCGTGTTCGGCAACATCGATCCCGCCGGTGCTGGCTTTGCCGTCTTTCAGATGCAGCCCGGCTTCCCGGTCGTCCGACTCCCCGGACAGGGTGAGCGGGCCGGCCCCGTAGTCGAAGGTGCCGCCGTTTATGGTGACCAAACCGTGATTAAAATCAAAGCCCGCACCGGAAGCGATATGGAGATCTTCCGATTCAATGGCCGCCCCGTCGATGGATAGGGATGCATTGTCAGAGACGGTGATCGCATTGCCGATGGATACGACCCCGCTTAGGCCAGCTTCGCCGCGGGCAAATGCCAGCGATCCGGCTGTCACGTCCCCGCCGAAAGTCCACGCCGCATCTCCGCTGTCCTGGGTGATCGGCCCTTCCCCCCATGCAATATCGTCAACGGATGCATCCGCGTCTCCGTCCATGAGGAAAAGCGCGGCATCTTCGCTATCCCCCAGATGGCGGATGGCCCCCTGAACGCCGGAATAGAGGGTAACTTCCCCGCCTTGCGCGCCGCCGTCGAAGACGATGGCGTCCCCATCCGCGCCGCCCGAGATTTCCCCATGATTTTCGATGTTCACCGTGCCGCCGAATATTGAAATCCCGATTTCGCCGCCCGAGATGCGGCCATGGTTTTCAATAAGGCCGGCGCCTTCCCCGCCCCCGTCGAATATGCGAACGGCCGTGTTGCGGCTTTCGATGACCCCGTCCGCACGGTTTTGGATGTCAACCCGCGCGTCGCGTCCCAGCACGTCGACCCCGATGGAATCGCCGGAGATGACGTCTTCGTTTTCCAGCTCGAACGATCCCTCGAAATAGTTGATGAAATCCGGCCGCATCAACCAGATATAGTCCGGATCGACCGACCCCACGGACACGCCTGTGTTTTCACTCCGGACGTCCCCGAAGTTTTCGATGCGCACATCGCCGGACCCCCTTTCCACCTGGACGCCGCCGGAAACCCCCTCGATTTCGCCCGGGGCCTCGTTTTTCAGCACGAACACGTCATCATCGCCCACCCGGTAGACCCAGACGCCGAACTCGCTGTCACGGGTAACGGATTCGTCGTCCGACTCATCCACAAAGGACCCGATCCGGCCGCGGTTCACGATCTTGCCGTGGTTGTCATCCAGGAAATTCTCCAGGGATATCCCGGCCCAAGTGCCGTGGACGACGGCGTTTTCCCCGATTTCCATCTCGATGGCGCGCATGGCGATGATGCCGTCTGAATCCCCGGTATTCACCACCATCGCACCGTCCCGAAGCGCCAGCCTGTACCCGTCTGAGCCGATGGTCAGCGCGGAAAGGGGTTCCAACCCGTATTCATCAACGATGTCAGGGCCGTCCGGGTCGGCGGGGGCCCCGGCCTCATGCCAGGCCTTCCAGCCGGATTCATCGTCGTCCCGGCCGTATACACCCCAATCGAAATCGATTTCCGCATTGAGCGAAATGTCCGGTTCAAACACGATTGCTCCGGGATCATCCCCGATAAACGCTCTGGCGTCTTCCGAGGACGCATCGAAGACGTAGTCGTTTTCAATCAGAACCTCCGCCGCCGGCGCGGCCGGAAAGAGGCCTGCGGCAGCCAGCGCGACTGCCGCGGCAAGGGCGGAAAACCGTGGGAAATAACCGGAAGCCATCGTCTTCATCCTTTTCCTGATTCATGGGCGGCGCCAAAAAATGCAAAGCGCACGAAACGCAGCGCAAACTGTTGAATGAAACCGTCTTTTTCGCCAATCTCCGCGTGGCGGGCCAATCCCCGTCAACACTGGATCTAAACCGGGGAACACAGGAAAAAGTTCAAGATCAAGGAATTCTTCGACATCGCGCAGGCGCAGATACAGGACTTTTTACGAAGCCGTTTTAATTCTTTTTCAAATCCACCGCACTGATCCCGTACCGCTTCATTTTCTCGTAAAGGGTCGTGCGGCCGACGCCCAAGCGCTCGCACACGTCCTCAAGCGTCCCGGAATTCTCACGGAGCGCCTTTTCGATCAGCTCGGCCTCGATTTTCGACAGGCTCTCTTTCAAGGGAAGGTCCTTGTACGCCTCGAGATCCGCGGCGCGCCCGCCGGTTTCCTCCTCCTCCGGCGCAATGCCCAAATCCTGCGGCGTGACCATACCGTCGGCGGCAAGCAGTACGGCCCGCTGGATAGTATTTTCCAACTCGCGGACATTTCCGGGCCAGTGATAGGCCAGAAGTTCATTGACCACCGAGTTGGGCAGAAGGGTGACATCCTTGCTGAACCGCTCGCGGTACTTCACCAGGAAATTGGTGGCCAGAAGCGGGATATCCTCTTTTCGTTCCCGGAGGGGAACCTGGCGGAGATTGATGACATTGAGCCGGTAGTACAGATCCTCCCGGAACGCCCCTCTTTCCACGGCCTTTTCCAGCTCCGTATTGGTGGCGGCGATGACCCGGACATCGACGGATACGGGACGGGCCGCCCCCACCCGCACGATCTCCCCCTCCTGCAAAACGCGCAGCAGGCCGGCCTGCATCTTGGGGCTGATATTGCCGATCTCGTCGAGAAAGATCGTTCCGCCGTCGGCCTCTTCAAACTTCCCCTTCCGCGTGGCCGTGGCGCCGGTAAAAGCCCCTTTTTCATAGCCGAACAGGTCGCTTTCCAGGAGGTTTTCATTCACGGCCGCGCAGTTGAATTTGAGATAGGGCTTTCCCACGCGGTTGCTGTAGCGGTGGATCATGTCCGCGACCAGCTCCTTTCCGGTCCCGGACTCGCCCGTGATGAGGATGGTGGCGTTGGAATCGGCCACGCGGTAAATCTTCTCACGAAGCGCCTTCATGGGTGGACTCTCGCCCAGCATCTTCTCGTCACCCTCTGCCGTCCGGCGCACCTCCGTCTTGAGATGGTTGATCTCGCTGTAAAGCTGCTCCCGCTCGCTTTCGCTGTTCTTGAGAACCTCGATTTTTTCCTTCAGGACGTTCTCGATGTTTTCGCTGTATTGCCTCAGTTCCAGCTCCTGGCGCTTTTTCTGGGTGATGTCGCGCAAAATCAAAAGGGCGAGATTGTCCCGCGAATACCCTTCAAAAGGGACATAGCTGTATTCCGCGTACAGGTCTTCGCTGATTTTTTTTTCGAAAACCTTGCCATAGGGCTTTGCCCCGCCATTTTTGCGAAAGGGGCAGCGGGATGCGTCGCAGGGGTCTTTCTCCCCGAAAATCACCTCGTGGCAGCACTGCCCCTCGCGCCTGCCGAAACGCGCCAGGGCGGCCTTGTTCATCCGCTCGATGATGCCGTCTTCCTTGATGATAAACAGCATGTCCGGCAAGAGGTCGAAAAGCTGCCTGCTGTTGGTGGCCAGCCGGTTGATCTCCTCGTGGGCATTGGCGATAGAATCTTCCATTGCAACCTTTTTGTACTATTGCCTGCCGGCGCACGGCCCGCCGCCGGAGGGAAAAATCAAAAACCGGAAATCAAACGCGCCGGTTTCAGGGGCCGGTTTTCTCTTGTTTCGGGAAAAAGATGCAATCAGAAACGACCCGCATCGGTAATCGCGTTGATGTGGGTACTCCGGGCTGATTCCTCCCGCCAGACGAGGCCGACCGCGGCGGATTCGGTCTGATACCAGATTTCCCGGCCGGCGTTGCTCGTGTGGATCACAACATCGTTGATCATGATGGCGATGCCGCCGCCGGTCCGGCTGACGCCGGAATCGGCACGGGAGGCGGCGGCGGCCGGGCTGCGGACCGCCGCGTCGTTCATGCGGAATGCCTCTCTTGAAGACCGCCCCTCCGAAACAGTCGCAGGCGATTGCGAAGGTGCGCCCGCCCGGGCTTCAACAGCCGCAAGCTCCGATTCGGTCATGGGCGTCATGCCGGAAGCGGCAGCCGGAAAAAGAAAGCTGCACAAAAAAACGGCAAGCAGTGTCTGCATGGTGTGTCCTCCGTATCACCTGGATCGATAGCGGGAATGCCGCAGTGACGATTGCGACTTTCGAACAGAACAATATCGGAAAACAGCCGAAAAATCAAAAGGTGTCTTTGAATTGAAGATACATGAAGAACAATTTAGAACAAAAAGTTTGCAAAGTAAACACTGTTAACTGACACCCCTATCTTATTTAATACTTCGTGTCAATCTTTTCCTGTGTTATGCCGGGAAAAAAGGCGGGCAGTTGAATGAAAAAAGACGATTCGGGTACCGATTTCGAAAACCCTCAGGGGGTATAAAGTGGAAGAGGCGCGTTGGCGGCGCCGCAGCCGTCAAAACGGTTTTGCGCTTTGGCCCGCAAGGGTTCGGTGCGCGGGCCGGCACCGGACAGGGCTCCCACAAAACAAGTGACATAGGCGCGGGGGTCGTCATCGTCATCCGGATAATAATCGCCCGGGGCGTCCCGTACGACGCGAACATAAAAATTGTCGCCCTTGTGGCGCTGAAGGTCCAGGCCGGTATCGAAGGTAACGACGCAGGCGTAATCGGGCGAACTCACGGGATCGGCCGTGGTGGACGTCCAATAGCCGTCCGTCCGCGTGTTTTCGAAATAACCGCTTACAACGGCCGGCCGCCGCCCGGAATCCACAATGGAAAGCAGGGCGTCGCGGTCCGGCACCCGCCAATCCCGGTAGCCTGCCAGCGTCAGCCGGCCGGCATAGGTGCGGGCGCCGTCGAACGTGTATTGGCGGTCCGGCGCACGCTTCTGCCACATGTAGCCGGTTGCGGTATCCGTTATGGTGCCGTTGCCGTTGTCGACAAAACGGGCACAGGCGGCATCCGGAAGAAAAAACGGAAAAAATGCCGGCAGCAGCAAAAAAACGATGCCAGAGGCGCATCTGCAGAAAAAAGAGGTCATGGTTTTCGTTCAAATAACAGTTGTTGATGCACTCGTAAAAAGTCGCGATCTGACGGCTTTGCAAAAAGTTCAAGATCAAGGCTTGCGCAATTTCGAAGAATGCAGCATACTTGGCGTACGTGTATGTTTACAAGGCGTAAGCCGCAAATTCTGAGAAACTGCGCGTAACGCAGATATTGGACTTTTACGAAGCCGTCAGTTGTTGGTACTCATAACGAGTATACCCCACCTCCCGATGAACGCCAAAGAAAAAACGGAGCAACCGGTTTTCCCGATTGTATGCGGGCAGCGCCTGCCGGGTGTTACACCCGTATTCGGATCGCATCCTACGACGGATACGGCGGGTCGGCATCCCCGGACCCGTTTGCGGAGAGGTGGTACACGGCCCGCCAGATGTGGTATGCCGTCCGGTCAGTCCAGCGAAGGGTTTCCAGGCGGCGGAGGGTCTGATCCGAGTTGAACCCCTGGCAGGCCGACTCCTCCAGGATGGAAACCCGGGTGTCCTTGCGGATTTCGGCGATGGATTTGGAAAGGTCTCTCAGGCGGGATTCCGGATTCTCTATGGACCCGTTCACCCACCCGTCGACCACCGCGAAAACCTCGTGCAGCTTTTCCGTGATTTTTCTTCTTTCCAGGGTATTGGGCGCCCTTCGCATGGCACGGGCCTCCCGGCAGATGTCCATGAGCCGGTCCACGTGGTCGATCGCATGGAGCACGCCCAGGTGCCGGGCGTATTCCTTCCGGTTGGACGTGTCGGAATCGACCGAATCCATGAAGCGGTGGGTGTGATCGAGGGCCGAGGCAATGGCGTCCCGGTCTTTTTCCGCGTGGGGACCGTATGCGGACTGCACGAGGATCTTTTCCAGGTAACCGCGCTGGGCCGCGATAATGTCCGCAAGGGTGCGGTTGACCGCCTCCAGTGCGACCGGGGGAACGTTTGCCACGGAACGGTCCAGGCGGCGTGTCAGCGCGGGGCCCTTCTCCGGCACCAGCCAGGACACCAGCCGGGTGAGGCGGTCGGTAAAGGGAAGGAGCACAATAATTCCTGCAATGTTGAAAACGGTATGGAACAAGGCGATGGAAACGGCGCCCGGCTCCGGCTCAAGTGGTGCGGAAAGATACGGCGCATACAAGAGAAACCAGGGAAGGAGAATAAAGGCCAACACGCCGATGAACACGGAAATCAGAATATAGGATACGCCCGTGCGGACGGCCGCCGTGGATGCGCCGATAATGACAAGGGCAGCCTTTACGGCGGTTCCGGCATTCTGGCCGATCACCAGGCAGGCGGCCTGGTTCAAATCGACGGCACCGGAATGAAGCGCCGTGAGGGTTGTTGCAACCGCCGCGCTCGAGGACTGCATCACCACGGTCATGGCAACGCCGATGCCGGCCAGCAGAAGCCCGCCCGCGAACGTGGCCCCGGGAAACCGCTCCGGGTTGAAGGTGTCCGCGGCGTCCGCCATTGCGACCTGCAGGGTGTCGATTCCCAGGAAAATCAACCCGAAGCCGGCCAGGGCAATGCCGGCATGGGGTATTTTACCGCGCCCCAGAATACGCATGAGGGCACCGACCCCGATCATCGGCAGGGCAAACGCGGTAATGGAAAAACGAAGTCCCAGAAATGAAACGATCCATCCCGTACTGGTGGTACCCAGCTTTGCCCCGAGAAGGACGCCGATGGTCTGGGAAAACGTGAGCAGGCCGGCGCTGACGAATCCGATGGTGGCCAGGGTCGTTGCGGAAGATGACTGAACCAGTACCGTCACCATGGTCCCGGAACCGAGCGCCGTCAAGGGCCCCCGCACGAACCGTTCCAGCACCCTGCGCAGGGCGCTGCCGGCCAGTCCTTTAAGACCGTCCGTGAGCAGTGTAATACCGAGCAGAAACAGCCCGATGCCGCCGAGCAGTGTAAAAACCATCCCAAAAAACCCCGAAAAACCGTAAAAAACACCTGAACAGTCAAAAACAGCCGCATTCCGGGCTACTATAAGAAAAAACCGAATGGTGTCAACAAGAATCGACGCATCGGCCGGTACGGAGAAAGCCGTTTGGGCCCAATCGGCGCAATCAGGTGGACGAACGGGCCTGACGGTATGTTTCAAGGGGCATGATCTCGATCCGGCCGCTGAGGATGGTCATGGCCCCGCCCCCTTCGCTGTGATACAGGGTGCCGTAGGACCAGGTATCCCGCGGCGCCTCC
>SLJY01000122.1 GCA_007134875.1 Desulfobacterales bacterium | reverse complement strand
GAATCCTGGTGGGCCCACCAAAAATCAATTCAGGGGACGTCCCTGATGCACATGATAATAAATCATGCAAAGTCCCGGAAGACACTTTATCTCCGGGACTTTTTGTTTCGTTATCCATGCACGGCACCTTTGTCCGGCGTATTGCGTAGTCGTCAGGATTGACAACAGTGTAAGAGCGTGCCATAAAAAATGACGCACTCGTAATAAGTCGCGATCCGAGGGCTTTGTAAAAGGTCCGCTGTGGATGGGAGGAGTTGTTCAAGTGATACGCTTCGTTCCTCAGCACATCCTATGGCTGATCCAGAAGCACATCATACAAACCGATCGATCAACGTTTGAATCTGTAAACGGTAAACAGGGGGAAACATGACAACGGTTGCCGATATCATGCAGATTATCGACAACATGGCGCCCGGAAGGTTGGCGGAGGAATGGGACAACGCCGGGCTCCAATACGGCGACTCGGATCGGCCGGTTTCAACGGTTCTGGTCGCCCTCGATCCCGCCTTCAAAGCCGTTGAAACCGCAGCAAGAACCGGCGCCCAGATGCTCGTAACCCATCATCCGCTGATCTTCAAACCCCTCAAACAAATCGACACCCGCTCCTCTGCAGGACGCGTCATCGACTTTGCCGCACGAAATGATATCGCGATATATTGCGCCCATACCAACCTGGATTCGGCCGAAGGCGGCGTCAATGACGTGCTGGCCGGCATGGTGGGACTCGAATCGGTCCGCCCCCTTTCAGTCGCCCGCGAACCGCAGCGATACAAGCTCGTCGTGTATGCCCCTGCCGCGGATGCAGAGCCGATTGCCGCAGCAGTATCCGGAACACCCGCGGGGGTGATTGGTGATTATTCGGGATGCGCCTTTTTCCAAGAAGGCCGGGGGCGGTTTGTCCCGGGGGAAGACAGCATCCCTTACACCGGTGAGCCGGGAAAGGTTTTTTCGGGCGATGAAACGCGAATCGAAATGCCGGTTTCCGAAATTCACCTGGATGAGGTGCTCCGGCGCATCAGGAAGGTTCATCCTTATGAGACCATGGCTTATGATATCATCCCACTGTACCGGGAAAAAACCGGGGTGGGGCTTGGCCGGATCGGTCAGCTGCAACAGGAGAAAACCCTCGGCTCGCTGGCCCTTGAAATTCGAGATTCTATGGGTCTTTCCTGCGTTAAAATTGCCGGTTCGCCAGAAATGAGCGTCCGGACGGCTGCACTGTGCTCCGGCGGCGGGGGGGGTATGGTGGGCGATTTCCTGTCATCATCCGCGCAGGTGTACATCAGCGGCGACCTGAATCACCATATTGCCTTAGACATTGCCGCAGCCGGAAAAGGGTTGATTGATATCGGACATTTTGCATCGGAGCGTCCGGTGGTGCCTGTTTTGTCCCGCCGTATCCGGGAAGCATGCGAAAAAAAAGGCTTTGCCGTGGAAATCATCTCCTGGGAGGATGAACCGGATCCTTTTTTATATATCCAATAGCATCCGCTCGCGTTGGTTTTTTTCAACCCCAAAATACGCTTCGGCCGCCAGGCCGGGCATCAACCGGAAAAGGTCGCATGGCATCCATCACAAGACAGGAACTGGAACTGCTGATCCAACTGCAGGACGCGGAACTCGAGGCCGCAAAAACAGAGGCGCTTCTGGAGCAGCTTCCCGGACAACTCGCGGCGTTGGACGCTGAGTTGGAGAAAGCCTTTTTCCTCGTCCGGGAAAAAAAAGACACGCTCGACGCCCTGAAAAAAGAATACCGGCAGCTGGAGGCGGATTTTGAGTCCGGACAGGCAAGGATTCAAAAGCGTAAAGCCCAGCTCCACAATGTGAAAAACAACAAGGACTACCAGGCGCTTTTAAAGGAGATCGAGGATATCCGGCAATCCGGCTCCCGCAAGGAAGATGAAATGCTTGGGCTGCTTGATACTATCGAGGCTGCCGAGAAAGCGGTTTCGCATGCGGAAAAGCATTATGCGGAGCAAAAAACGGTTGTTGAGGAAAAAAAACGGGAGATGGAGGAAAGCGCTGCTTCCCGCAGGGAGCGGTTTGAAGAGCTCAAGGAGGCCGCATCCAGCATTTCGGAAATGCTGGATCCGAAGCTGAAAAAGCGATATTGCACGATCCGCAATCAGTCCGGCGGACTGGCTGTTGTTTCCGTCGAAGACGCGGTCTGCAGGGGATGCCATTTGAACATCCCCCCCCAAACATACAACGAGCTTCACCAGGGAGATGAACTCCGGTATTGCCCCCATTGCTACCGGATGATTTATGTATTATAATATTAACGGCTTCATAAAAAGTCCAATATCTGCGTTACGCGCGATTTCTCAGAATTTGCGGCTTACGCCCTGTAAACATACACGTACGCCAAGTACTCTCTATTCTTCGAAATCGCGTAAGCCTTGATCTTGAACTTTTTACAAAGCCGTCAGATCGAGACTTTTTTACGAGTGCATCAATATTAAAAATATGCAAACGAAAAACAGGAATTTTCGTCAAGGTCAAGGACGGCGAAAATTTTTATCGCCCACATACCCGGTGTATTTTGAGGATTACAATTTGAGCCGGACGCAGAGATTGGCGAAAAAGACGGTTTTCGTTCAGCCACTATTGAATAACCAGGGATTCCAAACCCGCTATTACAAGCCGGCGCGGCCGGTGCGGACCAGGCGATCGCCGGCCGTTTTTCCGGCCGGAGGAAAGTCCGAACACCACAGGGCAGGGTGCTCCATAACGTGGAGTCGTGGCAACGCGAAGGAAAGTGCAACAGAAAGTATACCGCCCCGCACAGTCGGGGTAAGGGTGAAACGGTGCGGTAAGAGCGCACCAGTTCTCCGGGCGACCGGGGAAGCTATGTAAACCCCACCCGGTGCAAGACCAAATAGGGGAGCGTTCGAGGGTTGCCCGCCTGAT
>SLJY01000198.1 GCA_007134875.1 Desulfobacterales bacterium | reverse complement strand
TTGTCTTTTTCAGAAAATTTTAATTCGTCGATTGAGAGTCTCATGCATTATGCTCATATCAAATGAACATAACGTTGTCCAGCATTTTTTTTGAACTACCACCACTTTTTGAGAAGTTACGATGTTTGGATATAACCCTTTATAATTATAACAAATAATCTGGCGGAGAGGGTGGGATTCGAACCCACGATCCCCGTTAAGGGATGCCGCTTTTCGAGAGCGGTGCCTTCAGCCTCTCGGCCACCTCTCCACTCATACGGGGCTTTATAGATTTGCGACCATATTCCGTTTGAGCACCAATGTCAAACAGATTTTACCCAGGCGCACTTGCCTCCGGGGCCTGCTTATGGATCAAACATGGCCTTCATTTCCGGGGTGTGGCGGCCGTCACCATCGGCAATATATAAGGGGGAAGCCACGGCTGCACCGGCACCCCCGTCCTTAACCCCTTTTACAAGAACCCTACTGGCCGCCAGGTCCGGTGCGCTGTGGATAAACCGGATCCATTTGGGTTCAATACCGGCTTTTCGCATATTCCAGCAAATGTCTATGAGCCGTGATGCAGGGTAGATGGCAAGGAACCGGCCGCCGGAGACGAGCAGCCTGGATGCCGCGGAAACCAATGCTTCCAGGGGTAGTGCGATTTCATGGCGGGCCAATGCTTTTTGGGAGGCGGGATTGATCCTGCCGGCTCGTGTTTCGTAGTGGGGCGGGTTGCACGCGATCAGATCCGCCGGGCCGCCGACTTCCCGGGTTATTACCTGTTGTATGTCTTTTGTATGAATACGGATGCGCGGTTCCATGTGGTTGACGGTAACGTTTTTCCGGGCAAACTCCGCGAGTTCCTCCTGGATTTCGATTCCGTGTATGACGGAGATTTCCGGGTTGCGATGGGCCATGACGATCGGCACAATCCCGCAGCCGGTGCCGATGTCAAGTACCCGAAAGGCTTTGCATCGGGCCGCCGCGTTGGAGAGGATGACCGCATCTATGGAGAACCGGTACCCGGAAGCCGGCTGGAATATCGTAATCCGGCCGTTGAAAAACGCATCTTGGGACTGCTCGTCCATTTCCTGATTCCGGCTCAGGCAGAGCCGACGGCATACCGGATTTCAACAATGAAATCCTCGCCCATGCGGCTGTTGATCTTCTCGATAATGGCGGGGGTCATAAAGCGGAGACGATGAGTGACAGCGGGGCTTGCCACCCGTATTAGCAGGATGTCCTTTTTGATCGCCTCTGGGCGGGCGTATGCGGCAATGGCAGGGTCCACGACCCGATCCCACTCTTCGCGGATTCGTGTCAGGTCCGTGGCCGACTCCCGCCGGATGGTCTTGACGATTCCGGCCAGAATATCTGATATGTGGGCATATTCGCCCTGGCGGCGGCTCATTTGTGATTCCGTGATTTCGTAGCAGATCCTGTTTACTGCCTGAGCAGGGCTCAGTTCAGTTTTCGGGCTTGTTGATGTTTGCGCCTGCGGCACCCCTGGAGTCCATTATATATCCGGCTTGCGAAAGGGCTGTCAAGAATAAGAATGGCGGCTTCTAAAATCCTTGACTTGCCGGGCGCGCTTGCGGTAAATTTGATGATCAGTAAACGAAACGTCAAACATAGCACACACGCAGCACGGATGCCTTTTTCACACTTGCCCCGGAAACGCTTATCCGATTTTCTGCCAGCCCAATGACAACGCTTGAGCAAAGCGCGTATAAAGCTTTTACAAAGCGTGCCGGGTGTTGCCCTGCGCGTCGGTCTGACGGAAAAATCCGTGCGGGAAAAAAGCGCCGGGTTGATTTGCCGTGCGGGATGACTCGCCGGATGAAAGACATAACAGGGAGAAAAGTCAAATGAACTGGGATTGGGACAAGCTCCAGCAAAAGCAGCGGGAGCGAGGACGCAACAACAACACGGGAAGCGGCGGCTCCGGGGGGTCTCAGCCGCCAAACATCGATGAAGTGATCGAAAAGATAAAAAATTTCAAACCGGGTATGATCTGGATCGCCGTTGTTCTGGTGGTACTTCTTGCAGTCGCAGGCAGGACCATGGTTTACACGGTGGAAACCAACGAGGTGGGCATGGTGCAGCGATTCGGAAAGTTCGAACGCCAGACCCCTCCGGGACTCCATTTCAAGCTGCCGGTGCCTTTTGAAACCGTTAGCAACGTCAAGACCGGCAGGATCTTCACGGAGCAGTTCGGCCTGGAGACCGATTCCGACGCCGGGCGGCGCCTGGCCCATGAAAGCATGGATGTGGCGCTCATGCTCACCGGCGATCTCAACGTGGGGGTTGTGCCTTGGATCGTGCAGTATCGGATCAACGACCCCTACGATTACCTGTTCAATGTGGCCGATGTCCAGCGATTGATCCGAGATATGGCGGAAGCCTCCGTTCGCCTGGTCGTAGGCGATCGCAGCATCAGCGAGGTGATCAACCGCCGCCAGGAGATCGCAAACGAATCCCGAGACAGGCTCCAGGGGGATCTTGACGAGGCGTCGACCGGTATTCATGTGGTCACTGTGGAGTTGGGCAACACCAACGTTCCGGAGCCGGTTCAGGATTCTTTCAACGAGGTGAACCGGGCCGTTCAGCAAAAAGAAGAGGTAATCTACCGCGCCCTCCAGGAATACAACCGGGTCATACCGCAGGCCCGCGGCCAGGCCCAGCGGACCATCGAATCCGCCAGGGGGTACGCCACCGAGCGGGTCAACCGGGCCACCGGTGACGCATCGAGGTTCAAAGCGCAATACGGTGCTTACGTCCAGGCGCGCGACGTCACCCGGAGCCGCCTGTACTTGGAAATGATGGAAACAATCCTTCCGGATATCAACGAAAAATACATCATCGACGGGCAGCAGAACAACCTCCTGCCGCTTCTGCAGATGGGACTTAACAAGGGGAATATCAATGCAAGCCA
>SLJY01000189.1 GCA_007134875.1 Desulfobacterales bacterium | reverse complement strand
GCGATCTGACGGCTTTGTAAAAAGTTCAAGATCAAGGCTTGCGCAATTTCGAAGAATGCAGGGTACTTGGCGTACGTGTATGTTTACAAGGCGTAAGCCGCAAATTCTGAGAAATTGCGCGTAACGCAGATATTGGACTTTTTACTAAGCCGTCGTTTTTAAGCCAGAAATCGCGACAATTACCGCCATGCCGCATGCTTCGGCAGCACGGCGTTCCAGCATGTTTTTCGAATCCGGCTTCTTCAAACGTATCCAAACAAGGAAGAACAATGGAAAAAACGCAGAAATCCGATCCGAAAAATGCCGATGAGTCAACGGAAGAGGGCTGGTTCCATCTGGATGTCCACCCCCAGGTCTTTTTCATTTCCGCCGGCCTGATCCTGTTTTTCGTCATCGTCACCCTGGTCTTTCAGGAGCATATGGAAGAAATCTTCCAGCAAGTACAAAACATCATCTCCGATTATACCGGATGGCTTTTCATCTGGACGGTCAATATCGTATTGGTCTTTATCCTGGTGCTGCTGGCCGGCCGGTTCGGCAACATCAGGCTGGGGGGACCCGATGCACGTCCCGAGTTTACGACTTTGGGGTGGTTTGCCATGCTCTTTTCCGCGGGCATGGGAATCGGGCTGCTCTTTTACGGGGTGGCGGAACCCATGTTCCATTATGTCGCCAACCCCCATGTTGAGGAAGGAACCATCGAATCGGCACGGATGGCCATGGACATCACCTTTCTCCACTGGGGTCTGCATCCCTGGGCGATCTATTCCCTTGTAGCGCTGTCGCTGGCCTTTTTCTCCTTCAACAAGGGGCTTCCGCTGTCCATTCGGACCGCATTTTATCCACTGTTCGGGGAGCGGATTTACGGATGGATCGGGCATGTGATCGACATTCTGGCCACCGTTGCGACCCTGTTCGGCGTGGCCACGTCCCTCGGGCTGGGCGTTCAGCAGGTCAATGCCGGTCTTGACCATCTTTTGGGGATCGGGCAGTCGACAACCATTCAGGTGGCGCTGATCGGCGGCATCACCCTGATCGCAACCTGGTCGGTGGTCAAAGGACTGGATAAGGGCATACGAAGGCTCAGTGAAATCAACATTACCTTTGCCGGTCTGCTGGCCCTTTTCGTGCTGCTGGTCGGCCCCACCCTGTTTGTCATGAACGCGCTGCTGGAAAATATCGGGTACTATTTCCAGTACCTGCCCATGCTCTCCACTTGGAACGAAACCTATGAGCGGACAGAGTGGCAGCACGGTTGGACGATCTTTTACTGGTCGTGGTGGATTGCATGGTCACCGTTTGTCGGCATGTTCATTGCCCGCGTGTCTCACGGCCGGACCATCCGCCAGTTCGTCGCGGGCGTACTGCTGGTTCCGACGTTTATCACGTTTATCTGGATTACCATATTCGGCAACACGGCCCTTTTCATCGAGATGTTCGGGGGCGGCGGCATAGCCCTGGCGGTTCAGGAAAACATTCCCGTCTCCCTGTTCGTCCTGCTGGGAAACTTTCCCCTGTCTGTCGTGACCTCGAGCCTTGCCATCATCGTCATCGTCACCTTTTTCGTCACATCTTCCGACTCCGGCTCCATGGTCATCGACATCATCACTTCCGGAGGCAATCCCAACCCGCCGACGCTCTCGAGGCTGTTCTGGGCGATCATGGAGGGACTGGTAGCCGCCGTTCTTCTCATCGGCGGCGGCCTTGTCGCTCTCCAGACCGCGACCATCACCACGGGGCTGCCCTTTGCGATCATCATTCTGGGGATGTGCATCGCCTTGTACAAGGGGCTTTCCGACTATGCCGCCCCGACGGAATTCACCATCGGCGACCGGCCGACAACCGAGTTCAAAATCCGGACCAAGCCGGTGCTTGACAAGACCTTCGGCCGGCGGCGTCTGTGGTAGCAAAGCCTACGGAAAAGAGCCGTCTGCAAGGATTTACAAGGAGGAATCCGCCATGAACAAAACCTCTTGTCTCACATATAAACCATCTGCACTTGCGCTCTGCCTGCTGATTTTTTTCGCAGCCCTTCCGGCCGGAGACCTGCATGCCGAACCGAATCGTCCCGTCCGGATCGCATATACGGACTGGGCGGATTCGGTTGCAAACGCCAACATTGTCCGGGCCGTCCTCCAGGAGGAAATGGGAATCCGCTGCAACCTGGTGATGATGGGCGCGGACGAAATGTGGGAAGCCGTTGCCACCGGCGAGGTGGATGCCATGGTTTCCGCATGGCTCCCGGATACCCATGCCCACTACAAGGAAGTCTTCGGCGACCGTGTGGTCGACACGGGACCCAACGTGACCGGCGCGCGCACCGGACTCGTGGTCCCCGACGTGCGGCTTGGCCGACTGGCTGCCGGCGCCGGCATCCGGCAATCCTACATCACCATCGACTCCATAGAGGAAATGAAGGATCATGCCGACAAGTTCAACCGGCGCATCATCGGCATCGAGCCGGAAGCCGGCATCATGCGCCAGGCATCCGAGGCGATGGAAAGCTATGGCCTGGAAGGGGATTTCGAACTGATCCAGGGCAGCGAATCCGAGATGATCGATGCGCTCGCCATGGCCATACGCCACCAGCGATGGATCGTCGTCACCGGCTGGGTCCCCCACTGGAGTTTTGCCAAATGGAACCTCAAGTTCCTGGAAGACCCCGAAAACGTCTTTGGCAAGCCGGGCTATATCCACACCCTGGTCCGGAAAGGCCTGGAGCAGGACCGGCCGGATGTCTACCGTTTACTGGCCAATTTCTACTGGGAGCCGGAAGACATCGGACAAGTTATGCTCTGGATCAAGGACAACAGGGGACGGTTCCCCTACGACAAGGCACTCCGGTGGATACGCGCAAACCCTGAAACGATCCGGAATTGGACAGGCCATTAGCCGGCCCCGAAACCGTCAAAAGCAAAAACAATGAGGAATTCAAGTATGCTTCAAGACATATACATCCAGTACCGTGGCGCCTGCATGATGCTGTTTCATAAGAATGGCGCAGAGTTATCCTTCAGGGGAACAGCTTTTTTAGCCCATCCGGACGGCTACCTGATCACCGCCGCACACCTGATAACGGGCAACATGGAACTGATGGTCGCACCCCTCACTGAAGCCGACGATTTTGCGCCGATCCGTACCGAAACCATCGCACCTTACCAAGTGGATATAATACTGCTTGATCAGGACCGGGATCTGGCTCTTCTGCAGTTCAGGGAAGAAATCGAGTTGTCCGTGCCCGACCACATCATTGGAAAGCCCGACCAGGTGCCCATAGGCAACTCGGTGGCATGCCTTGGATTTCCATTCGGCTATTACAATATCTACAACCCCCTTATCAAACAGGCGGTCATATCCTCCAAGATCCTTTCCGCAAACGAAACCCGGATCTTCCTGTTCGACAGCCTGGTTCATGACGGCAACCACGGCGGACCCCTCATCAATCTTTACGACGGACGGATTATCGGCGTGGTGGGAGGCCGTTTTGAACTCCAGGAAATCCTCGAGCGGTATTTCGGAAAGACATCGGAAATTCGTATCAAAACAGATGTTTCCTACGCGGTTTCCATCGAGCACGCCGTGGAGCTGATGGAAAAAGAAGCATTGACAGTAATCTGATCTTCCGGATAGGATGCACAGACCTTGGCGGAGAATAAAAGAACGTATCCGCGGCACCCTTGCAATATACAGAGGCCGCATGAACTCGGCATGGATGTTTCAAAGCGAAACCAACGAAAAAGGAACCCGGATGGAAACACCCCAACGCAATCTTGCCCTTGATCTCGTTCGCACCACAGAAGCCGCCGCCTTGGCATCCGCTCGGTGGCTGGGCAAAGGAGAAAAAAAAACAGGCGATGAGGCTGCGGTTTCCGCGATGCGGCTTTCCTTTAAAGCCCTGGATCTGGACGGAACCGTAATTATCGGCGAGGGAGAAAAAGACAACGCGCCCATGCTCTACAAAGGTGAAAAGCTGGGCACTGCAAGCGGTCCGAGGGTCGATGTAGCCGTCGACCCGGTGGAAGGAACCAACCTGCTGGCCTACGGCCGGCCCAACGCCATATCCGTGGTGGGGGCCGCACCTTCCGGATCGATGTTCGACCCGGGCCCCAGCTATTACATGAAAAAACTGGTGGTAGGCCCTGAAGCGAAAAACGCCATCGACCTGGATGCCCCGGTCGGGGACAACCTGAAAACGATCGCAGCCGCACTCGGCAAGGACGTCGGGGACCTGGTGGTATTCGTACTGGATAAGCCACGCCACGATCAGCTCATTGCGGAAATCCGGGAAGCCGGCGCCCGCATCCAGCTTCACACGGACGGAGACGTGGCGGGGGCGCTTATGGCGGTGGACCCTGGCAGCGAAGTCGACGTAATGATGGGAACTGGCGGCACGCCGGAGGGCGTTTTAGCCGCATGCGCCATCCGGGCTTTGGGCGGAGAGATGCTGTGCCGGCTGGATCCCCAGAAGGAAAATGAAAAAAAGGCCCTTGACGAATCCGGCGTGGATCTGAAACGGGTGTTGAACGTGAATTCCCTGGTGGCCAGCGACGACGTTTTTTTTGCCGCAACCGGCATCTCCGGCGGGGCGTTTCTGGAAGGGGTCAAATATACCGGGAAAGGGGCAAGCACGCATTCACTGGTCATCCGCGGCAAAACCGGGACTACCCGCTACATCGAGTCCCGCCACAACTGGGACAAGCTTATGCGATTTTCCGCGGTCAAATACGATTGATGGCAGGCCGCAGCTGGCGCATCACTGATTGCCGAACCCGTTGTAGCTCCCGCAGTCGGGGCATCGCCAGGTAATACCGTTGCAGGACATTCCCCACATGTTCTCATGCATGCATACCTGGCACAGGGCAAAGCCGCACCGGCAGGTCCAGGAAAAGAGGCTTGCCGTTTTACAACCGTGGCATTCCCGGTTTCCTGCGCGGCCCTTGCGGCGTCGCCGGTATCGTCCCGGAGCTGTTTGAACTGAGTTTCGGCTCATGATTTCTCAATTATTCGTTCTTTCGCCTTTGTTCCTGCCGGATTCCGAAAAACGCCCGGGCGTTTCCGGCCAGCAGACGCCCGAGAAACTGCGGATCAGTGTAGTTTTTATTGATGACCTTAAGCTCCCTGTCCCACGCGTAGGGAATGTTGGGAAAATCCGATCCGTACATGACCCGATCGGCTCTCAGTTCATCCAGCCGGAACGGCGGGGAAACCGGAAAATACCCTGCGATGGCCATGGCCGTGTCAAGCCACAGGGTATCGTATTTTTCCAGGAGATTCCGGTAGTGCTCAAACTCGTCGACACCCAAGTGGGGAACGCAGAGTTTGAGCTGCGGATATGCCGCAAGGACGCTTTCAAGCTTGCCGGCGCTGCAAAGAAGATGGGGGTCGCACTTATAGGCGGGGCTTTTGGGCTCCCGGCCCGCGTGCATCACCAGGGGACGGTTTTCCGCCTCGCAGATTCCGTAAATGACCGCCATTTCCGGGCTGTTCATGTCAAAGCACTGCACATGAGCATGGAGCTTAACGCCTGAAAGCCCGGCTTCGAATGCCGTTTTAAGAATCGTCTCCGCATCCGGCTCACCGGGAAACACCGTTGCCATGCCGGTAACCCGGCCCGGATATGCCCGGCACAGTCCGGCCATATAGCCATTGAGATCCTCCGCGATCCCCGGCTTGTGGGCATACTGGAATGCCACTACGTGCTGTATGCCCCTGTCCAGAAGAAAGGAGAGAGTGTCGTCGGAATTCAGTCGGTAGCGTATGGGCCAGGCATGCCGGTCAAACCAGTCCCATATGGCCGAAAACAAGCCCTCGGGAAAAACATGAACGTGGGAGTCCACCACGGGCGGCAGGCCGTCCGGAATAAAGCGTCCCTCGGGGTCGTCCAGTGAGCCCAGCATCATTGATTCCATTGTTTTATCCATAAAAGTTGACGGCTTCGTAAAAGGCGGTTATGTTTTTCCAATGCGCAGTATGGATGGATGCCATGCAACCGATTACCCGGATTCTCATAGTCGCAGCCCTGCTGCTCATCGCCCTGGTCGGCAGCCCGTACGCTTCGGGCACATCTTCGGAAACGGACACCGACCCTCCCTTTGCCGAACATGACGCGCTTTTCGACCTCTACCAGCCATACATAGAAAATATTTCCGGTTACAAGCCGGTTTACTTCCTGATCGGCGTCCGTCCCGAGGATACCAAATTTCAACTCAGCATGAAATACCGGTTCATCAATCAGGAAATGCCTCTAGCGCAAAAGTACCCATGGATGCGGGGGTTCCATTTCGCCTACACCCAAACGTCCTTCTGGGATCTCGAAGGCGATTCGAAACCTTTCGAAGATACCAGCTATAAGCCGGAAGTCTTTTTCCTGTCCCAAAATCTTTTTTCCGGCCGGGGGCGCGCCCACGGATTTATCCAGGGAGGCTTCGAACACGAATCCAACGGTCAGTCCGGGGACACCTCACGAAGCACCAACTATGCCTATATTAAGCCGATTTTTGTGTATTACCATGAAAAATCAAAGACCGGCTTCCAGGTGGCACCGAAAATCTGGACCTACGCGGCAAACAGCGATTCCACCAACCCGAACCTGCATAAGTACCGGGGATATTTTAACCTGGAACTTAAAATCGGCCGTGCGGATCGCTTCGTGGCCCAGACCCATTGGCGCTGGGCGGAAAAAGGCCATTCGGTTTCCGTGGATCTGAGCTATCCCATGGACCGGCTGATCAACCTGAACCCGCAGCTCTACCTTCACGCCCAGTATGTCAACGCGCTCGCGGAAAGCCTTCTTGACTACACGGAGCGGAATGAGGCGCTGCGCATCGGGTTTTCCATCGTGCGGTAAACGGGGTTTTGTAGGAGGCTGAGTGCTTATTCAATATCCCCGCGCATGATCCCTGTGGAAAATTGAAAACAAAACCGTTATGATTGCATATCATGGCCCTTTCCGTCGTTGACCTGTACCGGGATATACTGCCGCAGACGAATTGCGGCGACTGCGGATATACTACCTGCATAGCTTTTGCCGGCATGGTGGTATCCGAAAAGCTTCCCCTGGAAAATTGTCCCCACCTCGATGCCGAAATCCTGGAAAAAAGCAAAAAGGAACTCGAGGTCCAGTACAGCGAGGGAAAGTGGCTCAAGCGGGACATGGCGGCTGACGCGCTCCAATGGGCACGCGAGCGATACGCTTCCATGGAGATCGATAGTCTGCCGGAGCGAATCGGCGGCACCATCATCGATCACGGAGGACAGAAAGTACTGGAACTGCCGTATTTCAACACCACAGTACTCATCTCCGCCGACGGCATAGAGAAAAAAGACGGATCGCCGGTCACCCGGAACGAACAGACCTTTCTCTATATTCACATGGCCCAGGGAGGAAGCGATAATCCAACCGGAAAATGGAAAAGCCTCAAGGAGTTTCCCAATACCGTCTCCAAAGTGGTCTCCATGGTTTCCCGCGTGGAAAATCCGCTGCAGGAAGCCTTTGCCGGCAGGGTCGGCGAACTGAGAAAACGGGCCGAACGAATCGGCGGAACCGATCGGTCAGGAGACTACGACTCGGCCGATCTCGCATTAAAATTCCAGGTACTTCCGCGCGTCCCTGTCATGCTCGTATTATGGGACGCGGAACCCGAAGACGGCTTCGGCGCGGATGTAAAGCTCCTGTTTGACGAAACTATCACCCGGCACCTGGACATCGAATCGATCATGTTTTTAAGCGAGCGGCTCAAGGATCTGCTTTTGGAGAAGTAGTGGCCGAACGAAAACCAGGTTTTTTCGTCAAGGTCAAGGACGGCGAAAATTTTAATCGCAGGAATACATGGCGTATTTTAAGGATTAAAATTTGAGCCGGGCGCAGAGATTGGCGGAAAAGACGGTTTTTCGTTCAGGCACGAACTATGCGCTGAAAACAATGGAAGGCGGTACTCGCCATTTCCAGAATTGCCGATCGACTTTTTACACGTGCATCAACTTTGATGCACTCGTAAAAAGTCGCGATCTGACGGCTTTGTAAAAAGTTCAAGATCAAGGCCTGCGCGATTTCGAAGAATGCAGGGCACTTGGCGTACATGCATGTTTACAAGGCGTAAGCCGCAAATTCTGAGAAATCGCGCGTAACGCAGATATTGGACTTTTTAAGAAGCTGTCAACTTTCGGAAGGAAAAGAGCCTGCCCATGAATCAAGAAAAAACTCAGAAACCCGAAATTCTGCTTACCGGCGCCACCGGATTTATCGGAAAGCGACTCCTCTACCGGCTCGATGAAAAGGGCTACCGGGTCCGCTGCCTGGTCCGCTCCTCCGAGCGGTTCAGCCTGCCCGTGCCGCTCAATAATGAACCGGAAATCGTCCGCGGCGATCTTATGGAACCCGAATCCCTGAAAAACGCCATGGAGGGGATATCCACGGCCTATTACCTGGTCCACTCCATGGGCGGCAAAAGCCCCGGCAGGCACCTTGAATTCGAAGAGCGGGACCGACGGGCGGCGCAAAACTTCGTCACCTGCGCGGACAACGCCGGTCTCCGGCGAATGATATACCTGGGAGGGTTGGGTGATACCAGCGACCACCTTTCACACCACCTGGCCAGCCGTCAGGAAGTGGGGCGCATCCTGAGCTCGGGCAGCTGCGAAACCACATCGCTTCGCGCGGCAGTCATCATCGGCGCGGGCGGCGCGGGGTTTGAAATCATCCGTTATCTCGTGGAACGCCTTCCCGTCATGCTTTGCCCCCGGTGGGTCTATACCATGTCACAACCCATCGCGGTGGAAAACGTTCTGGACTACCTGGCTGGCTGCCTGGGCCACCCGGAAACCGCCGGCCGGACATTCGATATCGGGGGGCCGGAAATTCTGGGATATGCGGATCTGATGAGGATTTATGCAAAAACCCGCGGCCTGAATCGCACAATTGTGGGAGTTCCATTTGCCTCAACGACTCTGTCGGCTTACTGGGTGGACCTTATCACGCCCGTTCCGGCCGGAATTGTATTCGCCCTGGCCGAAGGGCTGAAAAACCAGGCCATATGCAGGGAAAACCGTATCCGGAAAATCATACCCATCGAATTGACACCCATGGACCAGGCCATATGCAATGCCCTGGCCGAAGAAACCAGCGGGCCCGGTGCGATTTCGCGCCAGGCGTGCTTTTTGCCCGACACAGGGAAAAAATCTTGACTTTCCGGCCGGTCTTTATTAATTTTTCCGTCTATTGGCGGCAGAAGTCGTTCGCAACCAGAAAAAATGAACGAAAAAAACAGCACCCCATCGATGATCGATCCTTCTTTGGATCCATTATGCGATTCACCGGCAGCCGATCCAATGGACGGCACGGGTGGACGGCACGGGGTGCGACAACATCCATTATGATATAAAAACCACGAAGGTTTTTCCCTAAGGGAGAAGTGCTTCGTGGTTTTTTTTTGCAGGACCAACACGGCAGGCAGGAGACCCTATGAACAACCGACGTATCAGCACATGCATGGCGGTGATTTTTTTCCTTGCCCCCCTTGCATATCCGGTTTTTGCCGATAGCGGAAAAACCGGCGATATCGGCGAGCAGATTCGCCAGCCGGTCCGCGAATCGGTGGAGATCCGCAGGCAGACTCAAAAAGAAGCCGAGCAGTGGCGGGAGGAAAGAAAGGAACTGACCGCCCGCTACGAGCGCCTGTCGGAAGAAAACCGGCGCCTTTCGGAGCAATCGGGGAAGCTTGAAGAAGAGGTGGACGCCGCCCGCACCCGCATCGACCGCAAGGAGCGTCAGCTCGCGGACATCGAGCAACTATCGGAAGATATCGGGCCGTTTCTTGAGGAAGTGGTTTCCCGGATCCGGGATTTGGACGATGAGGCCCCGCCGTTTCTGGCAGAGGAAAGAAAAAACCGCTATGAACGGATCGACGCCATGATGGACGACCCGCAAACCCCGGTGAGCGAGCGCTACCGGAAGGTCATGGAGGCATTGCTCGTGGAGGCGGAATACGCCAACACCATCGAGGTCTACCGGGAAACCATTGACATCGGCGAGCGTTCCCTGCTTGCGGACATATTCCGCCTGGGACGGATCAGCCTGTTTTACCAGTCTTTGGACGGGCAGGAGAGCGGCTGGTTCAACGTGGCGGAAAACCGGTGGGAGGCGCTTCCCCGCTCCCACAACCGCGCCATCGGCACCGCCATCGACATCGGCGCGAGACGGCAGCCGGCCGAACTCCTGAGCCTGCCGCTGGGAAGGATGGTGATCCGATGAAGAATCTTTCGCTGATCGCTTTCCTGGCGGCTTTTCTCCTGCTGCCCGCAGTGACCGCTTTTTCCGCCGAAGACATGCGGGAAATGCAGATCCGCGCCCGCGAGGAAAGGCAGGCGCTTCTGGAAAAGGCAATGCAGGAGAAAGAAGCGGCACAGCGCGAAGCGGAGGAAGTCCGTCAACGAATACTTTCCGACCGCCGGGCTCTTGAAGAAGAGATTGTACGACTCGAGGAGGAAAACAAGGGCTATACCGAACGGGTGGAGGTGCTTGAAACCGAGCGGGCTGAACTCTCCGAAACGGAAAAAGCACTCGACGGCGAGCTTGAAGAAGCCGACGCCGTGGTACGGGAGCTCGTGGGTGCCATCCGGGTCAATGCCAAGGACGTGGATTCGGTTATAAGCGACGGGTTCCGGTCCGTCCTTTCCCCCGAAACCGCCGCCGTTCCGGAGGGAATCGCAGACGGGGGGGAGTTCCCGGGCATGGACGATATCCGGAGGCTCTCCGACGTCTTGTTCGCGGAGATCAGGCATGCCGGCAGCGTCCGGATTACAACCGATGCCATCATCGACCGCTCCGGCCGTGAGACCGAGGCCGAAATCCTGCTGATCGGCAATTTCACGGCCGCCTACCGAACCGGCGGAGAAACGGGATTTCTGAATCATTCGCCTGCGGGCGACAAGTTGTTCGCGCTGTCACGGCTGCCTTCCGGGCGGATGCAGGGACAGATCGACGACTACATGGACGGCAACAGCAATGCCGTGCCCATGGACGTCACGCGCGGCGGGGCGCTCCGCCAGCTTACGCACCAGCTTTCCCTGTGGGAGCAGATCCCCCGCGGCGGGCCCATTGTATGGCCCATTGTCATCATTTTCGGCCTGGGCATCGCCATCATCATCGAGCGGGTGATATTTCTCGCACACAAGCGCTTCAATGCCGATGCCTTGATGAACCGTATCGACGGCCTGATCCGCGGCGGCGAATTTGAAAAGTGCCGTTTTGCCTGCGAAGGCCACGCAAAAAAGCCCCTTGCGCGCGTGATCGGCGCAGGGCTCACCTGCTGCCACATGCCCCGGGAGGAAATGGAAAATGCGCTTCAGGAGGCCATTTTACGCGAAATCCCGCCCATGGAACGGTTTTTGTCCACCCTTGGCATGCTGGCGGCCATCGCCCCGCTGCT
>SLJY01000175.1 GCA_007134875.1 Desulfobacterales bacterium | reverse complement strand
TTGAAAAGATGATAGCCGACATTTCCGGCTGTTTCATGAGACTGCCGCCCGAGCGGCTCAGCGAAGGCATCGGCCATGCCCTTGAGCTGACGGGAGAATTGTTCGGCTTTGACCGCAGCTATGTGTTTCATTTTGCCGAAGACGGCAGGACCATGCCGATCACCCACGAATGGTGCGCGCCGGGCATCACGCCCCAGCTCGGCAAGGCGCTGAACATCCACGCGGAATATCTTCCCTGGCTGACCAAACATCTCCGCAACGATGATTTCGTCTATATCGCGGATGTGGATCGTCTGCCCCCTGAAGCGGGTGCCGAAAAAAGGGCGCTTAAGTTACAGGATATCCGATCACTTTTGTGTCTGCCCCTGGTGGCGGGTGATTTTCTCCACGGTTTTCTGGGATTCGATGCGGTCAGCAAAACCAAATCCTGGAGCAAAGAGCGCGCAATGCTTTTCAAGGTAGTGGCGGAACTCATCTCCAATGCCATCACCCGTCACAACGCCGAAAAGCGGATCCGGCACCTCAGTTTTCACGATCAGCTCACGGGCCTCTACAACCGGCTCTACCTGGAAGAGGATATGCAGCGGCTCAACACGGAAAGGCAGCTGCCCATCAGCGTCATCATGGCCGATTTGAACGGCCTCAAACTGATCAACGACACTTACGGCCATTCAGTGGGAGACGAACTCCTTAAAGCCGCGGCCCGCATCATCAGTCAATCCTGTCGTAAAGAGGACGTCATTGCCCGCTGGGGCGGGGACGAATTCGTCATCCTGCTTCCCCGCGCCGGTGAAGCGCAAACACAAGCCATATCCAGGCGGATCATCCGGATGTGTGAAAAAGCCTGTATCGAAGATATCCCAATCTCCATGGCCCTTGGCGCATCCGTTAAAAATAACATTGAAACCGATTTCGCGGATGTCCTCAAGGACGCCGAGGACATGATGTACAAGCACAAGCTCGCCGAAAGCCGCAGCATCCGGAGCGCCGTGCTCGATGCCCTTTTAAAGACCCTGGCGGAGAAAAGTTTTGAAACCGAAGCCCATACCCGGCGCATGCAGGATATTGCACTGAAGATCGGCCGGAAGCTCAACCTCTCCGATGCGGAACTCAACCGCCTGTCCCTTCTGATCACTCTTCACGATATCGGTAAAATCAAAACCCCCGAAGAGATGCTGGTCCGGCCCGGCCCCCTGAGCGACGACGAATGGGAGATCATGAAAAAGCACACGGAAACCGGCTACCGGATCGCCATTGCAACCGAGGACTTCTCGCATGTGGCCGAAGAGATTCTCTGCTATCATGAGCACTGGAACGGAAAAGGATATCCCGGCGGCCTGAAAGGCGAGGAGATCCCGCTGCTCTCCCGGATCACGACCATTGCGGATGCCTGGGAGGTCATGACCCACGGCCGGCCCTACAGAAAACCCCTTTCCAGTGCCGAGGTAGCGGCGGAATTCAGGAAATGCGCCGGCACCCAGTTCGATCCTTACCTGGTCGACGTTTTTCTGGCCGTTCTGGAAGAAGAAAACGCCTTCGGCCACTGACACCTGCATTGCATCCGGACGTTTTCCCCGAACGAATGGTTTCACATTTTTCCCAAAGCGTATTATATTGCCTGAATACGACTTTCTTTTCATTTTCTTTTTTTGGACGAAATCATGCAGGAAAACGAACACAGCGCCCCGGAAACCCTGCTTGCCCAGGTCGTCTCCACGGGCGACGAGGTGTTGAGCGGTGCAATCGCGGACACCAACGCGGCCTTTATCGCGGAAAAGCTTATGGAAACGGGCCTCCGCGTCACCCGCCACACCACGGTGGGCGACGATGCGGACCGGCTCTCGGAACTGCTCATTGAAATCGGCGAGCACGCGGACATCGCCGTGGTCACCGGCGGGCTCGGCCCCACCGTGGACGACATCACCGCCGAGGCGGCCGCGGCCGCGGCCGGCGTAAGCCTTGCCGAAAACCCGGAGGCGCTGGCCTCCATCCAGGCGTTTTTCGAGCGCTTCTCCCGCTCCATGAACCCGTCGGACGCCAAGCAGGCGCTTCTCCCGGAAACCGCCGCCCCCATCGTCAACCGCTCGGGCACGGCCCCTGGCTTCCGGATGACAATCGGTAGCTGCACCGTCTTTTTCCTGCCGGGCGTCCCCCGCGAAATGAAGGAAATGATGGCGGAAATGGTCCTGCCCGAGATCGAATCCAGCCACATCCCCCGGGATCGGCGCGGCGTATTCCGGGAGCGGCAGGTGTCTTTGTTCGGCCTGCCCGAAGCCGAAGTCAACCAGCGGCTGGCCGAACCCTCGCAAGCCTTCGACGGCGTCGGGCTGGGCATGCTGGCGCGCTTTCCCGTCATCATCGTCAAGCTGTTTGCCTGGGGGCAAAACGCGGCCGAAATCGACGCGAAAATCGAAAACGCATACACCATCGTCCGCGAAACCCTGGGCCGCTGGATCATTTCCCATACCGGCGAAACCATGGCGCAGGCCCTTGCGCGCCTGCTCACGGAACAAAAGGCCACCGTGGCCGTGGCCGAGAGCTGCACGGGCGGGCTGATATCCGATCATCTCACCGATGTGTCCGGATCGTCGGCGTATTTCGTCTTTTCCGCCGTGAGCTATGCAAACGAGGCAAAAATTGCTATATTGAATGTTTCGCCGGCTACCATCGAAGCCCACGGCGCGGTATCCGAAGAAACCGCCCGGGAAATGGCGGAAAACATCCGGCGCATGGCGGGCGCCGACTACGGCCTGTCAACCTCCGGCATAGCCGGGCCCACCGGCGGCACGGACGACAAGCCGGTGGGAACCATCTGCGTGGCCGTGGCCGCACCCGGCCGGACGACATCGAAGCGCCGGGTCCTGCCGTTCAGGGACCGGGCAGCCAACAAGGAGATATTCGCGCATCTTGCCATGGATATGCTCAGGCG
>SLJY01000133.1 GCA_007134875.1 Desulfobacterales bacterium | reverse complement strand
CTTCCGGCCCATGAGGTCCATGGCCTGGATGCCGTTGGTCCCCTCGTAAATCTGGAAAATGCGTGCATCGCGCATAAGCTGCTCGGCCGGGTATTCCTTGGTGTAGCCGTAGCCGCCGTACACCTGGATACCGTGGCTGGTGACCTCGAGCGCGCGGTCGGTGATATAGCCCTTGATGATGGGGGTAAGGATTGCGCTTCGGTCCGCGTATTTCTCTTTTTCCTCCGGTGTTTCGGCCAGCATTTCGAGGTCGTGGGCCATGCCGCCGTAGTAGATCAGGCTGCGCATGCCGTCCACGTAGGCGCGCATGGTCATGAGCTGCCGGCGGACATCCGGATGCTCGATAATGGGAACGGATTTGGCGTTGGGGTCTTTTCCGGCCGTGAGATGCTTGCCCTGGATCCGCTCCCGGGCGTAGTTGAGCGCATAGCAGTAGGATGCCGTGGCCACGGCGAATCCCTGGAGTCCCACCAGCTGGCGTGCTTCGTTCATCATCAGGAACATGGCGCGCATACCCTTGTTTTCCTGGCCCAGCAGCGTGCCGATGCAGTTGCCCTTGCTTCCCAGGGTGAGGGTGCAGGTGGAATTGCCGTGCAGGCCCATTTTTTCTTCGATGCCGGTGCAGACCACATCGTTGAACTCGCCAATGCTGCCGTCCTCGTTGACCCGGTATTTGGGAACGATGAACAGCGAAATGCCCGGCGTTCCCGGAGGGGCGCCCTCGATCCGGGCCAGGGTCGGGTGGATGATGTTGTCCACCATGTCCTGCTCGCCGCCGGAGATGAAGATCTTGGTCCCGGAAATATTGTATGTGCCGTCTTCGTTCCGCGTGGCGGTGCTTTCCAGTGCGCCCACGTCGGAACCGGCGCCGGCCTCGGTCAAGAGCATGGTGCCGGACCACTCGGCGGAGTAGAGTTTTTCGAGATACATCCGCTTCTGCTCTTCCGTGCCGAGCGTGTTGATCAGGTTGGCCGCGCCGTGGGACAGGCCGTGGAACAGCATAAAAGACGGGTTGGCGCCATAGAAGTATTCTTCCGCGGCAAGGGCCACGGTCTTGGGCATGCCCTGTCCGCCCCATTCCGGGTCGTCGATCATGGCAAGCCATTCGCCTTCCTTGTAGAGCTTGTTCACCCGGTGAAAACACTCGGGCACCTTGACCACGCCGTTTTCAAGGGTGCAGCCCGCCTCGTCGGATTCCTTCTGGGTGGGCAGGATCTCCTTGATAGCTAGATTTCTGGCCTCGGAGACGATCATGTCCACGGTTTTTTTTGTAAATTCGGCAAATCGTTCGTGTTTCGTTAGATCGCCGACTTTCATCTGTTCATGCAGGACGAAATCCACATCCCGTCGATCCGCAATCAATTGGGCCATTATTGGGTTCTCCTTGCTTTGTTGACGGCTTCGTAAAAAGTCCAATATCTTCGTTACGCGCGATTTCTCAGAATTTGCGGCTGACGCCTTGTAAACATGCACGTACGCCAAGTACTCTGCATTCTTCGAAATCGCGCAAGCCTTGATCTTGTACTTTTTACAAAGCCGTCAGATCGCGACTTTTTACGAGTGCATCTTTGTTGAAAAGTAGGGGCACCCCGATAGGGGTCGTCTTATTCCCTGGGCCGAAGACGCATAGGTCTTGTTAACGTAAATTATATCTTTAGGATACCCTTGTTATAATGTCAAGTACAAGCCGGGGCCTGGGGCAATGGTTCGCCCCCACCCATCTGTATTGGCCTTTGTTTTTTTGTCTTGCCGATCCGCTTTCAATCCATTATACCTTGCACGAAAGGGAAGCGTGTGCCGGTTTAAAGGTGCGGCTATAAACCGGAAACCGGATTTTCGATGAGCCTGCCGCGGGGTTTTCCGCGCGGCGGTCGAAAAAGGAGAGCGGCTTGGAGCGGATCGGCTTGTACGTCAAAAACGACGACGCGGCATACAAGAAGGCGGATGAATTCGGATCGTGGCTCAAACAGCGCAATATCGATGTGCTGCGACAGAATGCATTCGAAACCCACATTTGCGATACAGGCAATCCCCTGCCCACTGCGCCGGCCGATCTGTCGGCCGTTTTTGTCATCGGCGGCGACGGCACGTTCCTGAGCGCCTCGCGCTGGATCGGGGAGACGCCCGTCCCGGTGGTAGGCGTCAAGTTCGGAGACGTGGGGTTTCTTGCGGAGATTGCCGAAGACGCGCTTTTCGAAACCGCCGAGGCGGTGCTGGACGGCAACTACAACATCGAGTCCCGGACGAGGCTGAGCACCCGTATTGTTCGCGACGGCCGCGTGTATGTCGACGAAACGGTATTAAACGACGTGGTCATCAACAAGGCGGCCCTGGCTCGCCTGGCGAATATCCGGGTCTACATCGACGACCATTACCTGACCACCTACCGCTGCGACGGCCTGATCGTGTCCACACCGACCGGTTCCACGGCCTATTCCCTGGCAGCGGGCGGTCCCGTGGTTCACCCGGATGTGGCGGGAATCATTGTCACCCCCATCTGCCCGTTCACGCTCACCAACCGTCCACTGATAGTGCCGAACAACGTCACCATCAAGGCCTACCTGGATGAAAAGGCAACGGATATCGTGGTGACATTCGACGGCCAGGAGGGCCTGGAGATCGGCGCAAAAGACATTTTGGTCATCGAAAAGAGTCCGTATCCCGTTCATCTTATCACCCTGCCCGGACAGAACTACTTCGACATTCTGAAAGCCAAACTCCGCTGGAGCGGCGGAAGGATTTGAATCGGTTGGGTTGGCGTTGACAGATCAAAACACCAATTCCTCGACAAAATTCACCAAAATTCCAGCATGCATCGAAACTTCTCATATTTTAGTTTCCTTCAATGGCCGACGCCGCCTCCGCCCGCCGGAAGTATTCCCGCCGGCAGTCGTTTTCGATGGCAGCCATGCGGAAAAGCGCCTCGTTGAAATCCCTTT
>SLJY01000047.1 GCA_007134875.1 Desulfobacterales bacterium | reverse complement strand
GATTACCCGGATGCCATTTACATGACCAAAAAGGAGAAATACGACGCCGCCATCGACGAGATCGTCGAGTTGAACAACGCGGGCCGTCCCGTTCTGGTGGGAACCGTTTCCATCGACGTATCCGAACACCTGAGCCGCCTGCTCAAAAAACGTGGTATCAAGCACGAGGTTTTGAACGCCAAAAACCACGAGGCCGAGGCGGAAATCATCGCCAATGCCGGGCAGAAAGGGGCGGTCACGATTTCCACGAACATGGCCGGCCGCGGTACCGATATCGTTTTGGGCGAGGGTGTGGTGGACCTGGGCGGTCTTCATATCCTTGGAACGGAGCGCCACGAGAGCCGGCGAATCGATAACCAGCTCCGGGGGCGGTCGGGCCGGCAGGGGGACCCCGGCTCCTCGCGTTTTTACCTTTCGTTGGAGGATGACCTGCTGCGGATTTTCGGCGGGGAGCGGATTTCCGGTGTCATGAACAAGCTCGGGCTCTCCGAGGGCGAGCCTATCGAGCACAAGATGATCAGCCGGGCCATTGAAAACGCCCAACGCAAGGTAGAGGGACACAACTTCCAGATCAGAAAACAGCTTTTGGATTTCGACAACGTCATGAACCAGCAGCGGGAGGTTGTCTACCGCCAGCGCCAGGAGGCCCTCAACAACGAGGATCTCAGGGAGACGATCCTGGATATGATCCGGGAAAAGGCCGAAGAGGTCGTGGAAAGCTACGCGGATGAAAACCAGCCGCCGGATGAGTGGGATAAAAAGGGTTTTTCTGATGCCGTTTTCTCCCAGTTCAATATGAAAATCGACATCGATGCGCTGCTTGAGAAGGGGACCTCCCTCGAAGTCCTGAGCGATGCGGTTGCCGATGCGGCAGTTCGCTATTACGAGGAAAAAGAAGCAGTCATTCCGCCTTCGGATATGCGGCGCCTCGAGCGCTACGTCATGCTCCAGACGGTGGACAGCTTCTGGAAGGACCACTTGCTCCAGATGGATCACCTGAAGGAAGGGATCGGCCTGCGCGGGTATGCCCAGCAGGATCCCATCATGGTGTACAAAAAGGAAGCCTTCGGCATGTTCCAGGAGATGATCTCCCGGATCAAGGAAGAGACCGTGAAGCTCCTGTTCCGCATACAGGTGGTGCGATCCGGCGGTGCCGAACCGGAACAGCCCGCACCCCCCAAAGAACAGGAGATGTCGTACTCCCACGGCAAGGCCGAGGCACAGCAGAAACGCCCGTTCAAGCGGGATAACGCAAAGACGGGCCGCAATGATCCGTGCCCCTGCGGCTCTGGGAAAAAATATAAAAAGTGCTGCGGCCGGTAGCCCGGGCGGAGAATTTTTAAATTGAAGTTTGCCGGCATCTTTTTATATAATTATTAATGTGTTTGTGTCGTTTTCGTAGCCGCGGGGCCATGACACCCGCCAGCGGCGTGTTTATATTATGAGAAAAAGGCATTTGATGCCGGACAAACGTATCCTTACACATGCACTGCCGGATTCGTTAAAAACAGATGGTGAGGATATGACGGATCGCTACAGACCCGAAATCGAACAGGAAGCGGATTCGACGACCCTGATCGACGAACCGCCCATGTATAAGGTTCTGCTTCACAATGACGATTACACCACCATGGAATTTGTGGTGGAACTTCTGGTCACCGTATTTCATAAGTCATTCGAGGAAGCCACCCGTATCATGCTCAACGTGCATCGTTCGGGCGTCGGGGTCTGCGGAACCTATACATACGAAATCGCGGAAACCAAGGTCGAAACCGTGCATGAACTGGCGTCGCAAAGAGGTTTCCCGTTAAAATGCTCAATGGAAAAGGTGTAATATTATGATCAGCAAGGGACTCAGTGTGGTTCTTAGCCAGGCGGTCAAAGAGGCCAGGAAACGCAGGCATGAATATGTGTGCGTGGAACATATGCTCTATGCGATTCTGCATGACAGCGTGGGAATCGAGATCATCGAGAACTGCGGCGGGAACGTCGAAAACCTGCAAAACGAGATTGAACGGTTTTTCGATGAAAAGCTGGAGCGGGTTCCGGAAAGCCAGGAATACATCCTGCAGCAGACCATCCGGTTCCAGCGGGTAATTCAGCGTGCGGTCAACCATGCGCGTTCTTCAGAGAAGGAATCGGTGTACGTGGGCGATATTCTCGCTTCCATGCTGGAGGAAAAAAAATCCCATGCCGCGTTTTTCATGGCGGCCGAAGGCATCACCCGGCTGGACGTTTTGAATGTGATTTCCCACGGTACCGGCGGTGAGTTGTTTAAGGACCAGCCGGACGGCGGAATGATTACCGGCAAAAAGGTCAAGAAAAAATCAACGGATCCTCTGGAAGCCTTCACCATCGACTTGGTCGACAAGGCCGCATGCGGCAAGCTCGATCCCCTGATCGGCCGGGAGACCGAAATGGACCGGATCGTACATGTTCTGTGCCGGCGGCGCAAGAACAATCCCGTTTTCGTCGGCGATCCCGGGGTGGGAAAAACCGCCATGGCGGAAGGCCTTGCGATCCGGATCGCGGAAAACCGGATCCCCGAACAGTTGGATGGGGCACGCATTTATTCCCTCGATCTGGGCGCACTTCTGGCCGGTACCAAATACCGGGGGGATTTCGAACAGCGTCTCAAGGCGGTGATCTCATCGCTTCAAAAGATCAAAAACGCCATTTTGTTCATCGACGAGATTCATACCATTATCGGTGCCGGCGCTACGAGCAACGGATCCATGGATGCATCCAACATTCTGAAGCCGGCGCTGGTAACCGGGGAAATGCGATGCATCGGCTCAACCACCTACGAGGAGTTCAAGAATTATTTCGAAAAGGACCGGGCATTTTCCCGGCGCTTTGAAAAAATCGAAATCGCCGAGCCGTCCGTATCCGACACAGTGAAAATCCTCAAAGGCCTCAAAAGCTGCTACGAGGCGCATCACGGAATCGAATACACCGATGCATCACTTAAGGCGGCCTCGGAGCTTTCGGCCAAATACATGAACGAGCGTTTTCTTCCGGACAAGGCCATCGACGTGATCGACGAGGCCGGCGTCTTTATCCGCCTGGCGGGTGGAACCAACCGGAAGCGGGTGCAGCCTGGCGACATTGAAAAGGTTGTGGCCAAGATTTCCCGGGTTCCGGCCCAGCGGGTGAGCGCTTCGGACAAAACGAATCTGGGGCAGCTCACAGAGCGCCTTCAGGCCAGGATTTTCGGCCAGGAGGATGCCATTTCGTCGATGGTTACGGCGATCAAGCGTGCCCGGGCTGGTCTTGGCGCGCCCGAGCGCCCCATCGGATCGTTTTTGTTCACCGGGCCCACGGGCGTCGGCAAAACCGAAGTGGCACGCCAGGTCGCCCGGATTATGGGTGTCAAATTTCTCCGCTTCGACATGAGCGAGTACATGGAAAAGCATGCTGTGGCGCGTCTTATCGGCGCCCCCCCAGGCTACATCGGCTTCGACCAGGGCGGACTGCTGACGGACCAGGTCCGAAAGAACCCCTACGCGGTGCTCCTGCTTGATGAAATCGAAAAAGCGCACATTGACATGTACAACATTCTCCTGCAGGTGATGGATCATGCCGCGCTGACCGACAACAACGGCAAGGTGGCCGATTTCAGAAACGTCATACTGATCATGACGTCCAACGCGGGCGCCCGGGAGATGGCAGCCAACACCATCGGGTTTGGCGCAGGCGGGGATGACACCACCGGAAAAAGCAAAAAAGCGGTGGAGTCGTTTTTCAGCCCGGAATTCAGAAACCGTCTCGATGACATAATCTCCTTCAAGCCGCTGACCCTGGAGATCATGGAGCAGGTGGTGGACAAGTTCATCGACGAACTCCGGCCGCAGCTTGCCGCCAAAAAGGTGGGTCTGCGTCTCTCCGCCAATGCCAGGCGCTGGCTCGCGAAAAAGGGCCATGATCCGCATTTCGGCGCAAGGCCGCTCGACAGGGTGATCCAGAAGGAAATCAAGGATGTGCTCACGGATGAAATTCTGTTCGGCAGGCTGACTGGCGGCGGCGAGGTGTTTGTCAAGATCAAGGACGACAAGCCTTTTTTTACGTACAGCTGATACCCCATGCCCGTATTCAGGCTATCAGACAGGATTTCCTTTCCGCCCGCTCATTTTGCTTCGACAAACGGCCTGCTTGCAATCGGGGGGGACCTGAGTGAATCCCGCCTGCTCATGGCCTATCGCATGGGGATATTTCCGTGGTTTTCCGAAGAGGATCCGATCCTCTGGTGGTCTCCCGACCCCCGCCTGGTGTTGTTCCCGGATGAGGTTAAGGTTTCCCGGAGGCTTTCGCGTACCCTCCGGCAGGGCGAGTTCACGATAACGGCCGACGTGGCATTCGACAGAGTGATTGAGCAGTGCGCCGCCACCCGTTTTGAAAAAGGCGAGCCGACATGGCTTACCGACGATATGGCGAACGCTTACAAGGGACTCCACGAAATGGGGTATGCTCATTCCATTGAAACCTGGCACGAAGAGCGGCTTGCCGGCGGCTTGTACGGCATCTCCCTCGGGGGCGTTTTTTTCGGAGAATCGATGTTTGCCCTTGTTTCCAACGCATCCAAGGCCGCGCTCGTTTACCTGTGCCGCTATATGAGCGGGCAGCATTTCGATATGATCGACTGCCAGGTCACCACCGATCACCTGATTCGCATGGGCGCCCGGGAAATTTCCAGAAAGGAGTTTCTGCGGCGGCTGGATGCATCCATGCAGAGACGAACGGACCGAGGGCGCTGGCCGGTCCGGATGGATGATACACGCGCCGGAAAGCCGGTGTCCGTAACAGGGCCATAAACGGGCGCTCTACCATGTCCTCAGATTAGGTACGTCAAAGGAGAAATCCATTGAGTCAAAAGCAGGAAAGAAAATTTGACCTTCGTCATTTTCGGGCAATCACCAACGCCATATCCACTTACGAAGATTTCAACCTGCTGGTTAAACACCTGGTGGAGGGGATGTGCAGGACATTTCTGATCCGCGGGGCCAGCATCATGATCCTAGACGAGGTCGATAACCAGATGTTTCGTGTTGCCAGCTACGGGATCTCCGAATCGTACATGGAAAAAGGCCCGGTGTGCGTGGATCGGAACCAGGGCGTTTTCTGCACGGGAAAACCGGAATATATCTGGGATCTTGTGAGCGACGAGCGCGCGCAGTACCCGGAGTCCGCGGCCAGAGAAGGCATCGCGTCGATGCTTTCGATACCCATCAAGTTCAGGGATGTCGTCATTGGGGTAATCCGGATCTATGACGAAAAACCCGTTGATATCCATGATGAGGACGTGGAATCCCTCTGTGCTCTGGCCGCCCAGTTAGGCATCCTCATCGAGTGCAACGGGCTGAAGAATTTTGTGGAACATATCAAGATGTCCATTGATACCCTGCCGCCCAGGATCCGGGGACATTTGTAATGCCCGGCAGCAATTACGATATTACCGACTTCTTTAAAATCGACTATAACGACGAAGTCGAGGTCGGCGGACGGATTTACCGGATTACCGGGCATGAAAAGGAGCGGCGCTTCGGCATCGAAGATCCGAAATTCTGGGTCAAGCGCGCCGTGGACACCGAATCCGGTCAGCGCAAGATCATCAAGTTCGCTTATTTTGAAAGCTTTATTACCACCCTGGGAGGCGTCAAAATCCGGTGCTACCGGAATCCGGACAAGGAAGGGGAGATACTGGAGCGCATGCGGGGAAACCCTTTGTTCATGCAGGGAGAGGTCTTCCGGGATCACCAGGGAAACAATATCCGGGTTCTCGATATCGTCCGCGGGACCAATCTTTTTGTAAAACTTGACAGCCTGGTGATGAACCACCGGGAATACTTCGAGACGGTGATGCCGGATCTGCTGCAGGGACTTCTGCCGACCTTTTCCGCCATCCAGGAACTCCATGTCAACGGCTATCGGCACGGTGACATCCGAAGCGATCACGTCGTTATCGAGGCGAAAACCGGCAACATGGTCTGGATCGATTTCGACTATGATTACGATTCGCCTGAAAATCCGGCCAGCCTCGACCTGTTCGGACTCGGGAATATTCTGCTGTATGTTCTCGGCAAGGGCTTTCATGATCTGTACATGATTGCATCGGGTGCCGGACCCTACGAAAGGTTGTATGATCGGATCGACGCCCGGGATTTTTCGATTCTGGATAAAAGCCGGTTTATGAACCTGAAAAAGATATATCCGTATATTCCCGAACAGTTAAACGACATTTTGCTCCACTTTTCAAAAGGGTCCCAGGTGTTCTACGAATCCATCGACGAATTTCTGGACGATGTTAACCGGGCGGTTGGCGCCTATTGTCTTTCATGAGAGGAAAGATCCGTTTTTTCAGGAAAACGGATGGGAGGATACCGTTTTGGGAAGCAACATACTGGTTCCGTTGAACGATACCAATACATCCAGGCGGGTTGTTGATTTTCTGCTGAACATGTCCCTTTGCGGCGACACACGGCTTACCCTGATTCATATTTTCCGGAAGCCGAGTTCCGGTGAGGAGCTCATGGGAAAAAAATTTATGGCGGAGATGCCTGCCCGGCTTGAGAAGATGCTGACGGATGCAAAGGACCGGTTCGTTTCCGAAAAGGGTTTTGATTCGGGAAATATTTCCGTCGAGCTGGTCGATAAGGGACATGCCTCGGTCACCGAAGGGATCATCGACTATTTCAAAAGCGGTGATTTCGATATGGTGGTCATCGGCCGGAAGCACATGTCGAAATCCGAAGAGTTCGTGCTAGGGGACATCTCGGCCAAGCTGATCCGGAATCTTCCCAAAGCCTCGATCCTCGTGGTAAAAACGGAGTAAGCGGGATAGCTTCGTGCTTCAGGCCGTCAACGACGGGATGATCGTGCTATAAAAGAGCGCGTAACGAAAAAAGGGGGATTATGATGGGAGATTGTCTTTTCTGCAGCATTGCAGGCGGGAAAACGGATACGGAAATTCTTCATGAAACCGAAGACCTTGTGGTTTTCCGGGACATTAATCCCCACGCCCCGGTACACCTTTTGATTGTTCCGAAAAAACACATCCGGTCGATCAACGACCTTCGGCCGGAAGACCTTGAAATCGTGTCAAAGCTTATTTATACCGCAAAAGAAATGGCCGGGCGGATGAAAATCAATGAATCGGGATACCGGCTTTTCTTTAACGTTGAAAAAGGAGGGGGACAGGTGATTTTTCACCTTCACCTGCACATGATCGGCGGATGGTGAGTGCCGCGCTTTAAGTGGCTCGTCCTTTAAACCCCCGGATCCGGCTACCGGTTCATGCCTCGTTTTTCCCTTATAAAGTCCATTCCTTCGAAACACTGCTCCACATCGTCGTAATACCATGCGCCCGTGTCGATGCCGGATTCCCGGATAATCGTGATGGTTTCTCCGACGCCCCCCGGCAGGCGCTCCAGGTTAGGGGCTATGTAAATGAACCCCGTAATCAGGAACACTGCGATGGCAAGGCGCAGCAAGCGCTTTGCAAGTGGGGGCTTTGCCGGGGACGGCGTTTCGTCCCCGGCAAAGCCTTGTTTGTGGTTATGGTGCGTAGTGTCTTTCACGGATCGTATTTCCGTTTTCCTTTCGTCTGCCCTGTTATGCGCCGGCCATCAACTGATCGGTGATATCCCTGAAGATAACCATGAACATCAACCATGCAACGAACAGGGTGAGCAGCAGGTTGAAGCTCTGGCCGCAGACATAGAGGATGAGGGGCTTGCCGCCGCGCAAAGGTTCTTTGAGTTCGCGGTAGTTGATACTCAGTCCGATGCTGACGAACGCCAGTGCGAAGAACCAGCCGCGGAACCGGTTGGCCCAGGCAAGGATGCCGTCGCTGACCATGGCATTGCCCCAATCCGGGGTAACAGCGCCCTGCATGATGGAAAAGATGATGGAAGCGCCGATGAACCCAAGGATGAACTTGGGAAAGCGGTACCAGATTTCATAAAGCGCGCCGGCGGCGGTGAACTTCATGGGCTCTTCGCCGATCCCGCATGCCCGTTCCGGTTCCACCTTGAGGCACCAGTATGCCGCAACACCGAAGGCGATGACGCCGATCATGATATTCTGGATCATCTTGATGGTTGCGGCCACGTACATGGCTTCCATGCCGATGAGCTCTCCGGCTGCGACAACCGATCCGGTGTTGTCAACCGTTCCGCCCAGCCAGGCGCCGGCCCACACGGGGTGCATGCCGGTTACATTGGCGATCAGCGGCAGCAGGAAAATCATGACGGCCACGAATATCATGGACATGCCGATAGCCAAGGTGAGTTCCTCTTTTTTGGCCCGGCTGGCAGCCGCCGATGCAATGGCTGCGGAGACGCCGGATACACACATGTCAGAAGACACGGTAATATTGAGCTCCTTGGAGGGCACTTTGATAATGTTCTGCCCGAACCAGTAGGTGGTAACCAAAACGATGGGGGTGACGACCCAGGTAACGAAAATTCCGGGAATTCCGATCAGTGCGATCTGCCCGAACAAAATTCTCGCTCCCAGCAGAACGAGCCCGGTTTTGATGAAAAACTCGGTCTGCCCGGCTGATTTGAGAAATTGGGGTACCCCCACGGTGTTGGAAATGATCAGGCCTATTAAAAGGGCCCACAAAACATAGGAGAGGCCGAGCGCACTCAGGGTGGCCTGGTTGGCTATCAGATAGGCCAATACCGCCAGCGCGAAAATAACGGGAAAGCCCGTATAGAACTGGCGCAGGTTGATATTCATAAATTTTACGCCAATGGAAAAAAAGACCATCATGACGAACCCCAGCACGATCAGGCTGGGAATCAGGTTGTAGGCTTGGGTGGTGGCCGCACTCCGTGCGCTTGAATGCGCGGAGCGGGCCTGGCGCCAGTCGGCAATGGCCGCTCTGGCTTCCGCGTTCAGCTCCGGGTTTTCAAAGTTGGCTGCCCGGGCCGCATCTTCTGCCGCCTCAGCCTGCGCGCGCGCCTCGGCAAGCCTTTCTTCCGCCGCTTCCAGGCGCGGTGCCGCTTCGGCCCGCTTGGCTGCGGCCTCCTCCTCGCCCATGTAAAGCGATCGGATGGGGTTTGTATCCCAGCCTTTGGGGCGGTCCGTTAAGCCGTGAACCGTTGCGGTGAGGCCTTCCCGTCTGGCCTGAATACTATTGAGCTCTGATTCGGCTTCCGTATAGGCAATCGTCCGGAAACCGGCTTCCTCCATTTCCTGGTTCATTGTTGCACGGTATTCCGGCATCTTCTCTACAGGGGGTTTCCATGTGAAAACGCAGAAAACGGCGATGATAAACAACAGGCCGGCTAGCCAAATGGCCCACCAGTCCTCGGTCGTGCCCATCTGCTTCCACATGCTGACCTTGGTTTCGGTTACAACATTGTCGTTGTTTCCATTTTCAGCCATGTCGGGTACTCCTTTTTTGATTTTTGTTTTGCTTAAATGATGGATTGGTTTTTGCTTGGTACTTAAATCAAGAAACTCGCATTGCAGACTCGGGCGTCAACTTGATAAAAGAATCAAATAAAAAAGAGTCAAAGCAAAAAACAGGCCATGTTTTAAGATTAAAAAATATAGTAAGCAATTTTAAGTGTTTATATATTTAAAATGCGTATTTCAACACGCAATGCGTTCGTTGGAATCCGCCTGTGTAAACCATGGTTGGCAGTTGGCGGTATTAAGTTTTAGCTTGCGTCAGTATTGTGCACGCGTAAAAGTCGCGATCAGGCGGCTTTCTAAAAAATTCAAGATCAAGGCTTGCGCGATTCCGTAAGATGCAGAGTGCTTAGCGTACGTGAGGCGTTGAGGGATCACGCCTATCGCGGATATTGGACTTTTTACGAAGCCGTCAATTTTAACCGGTATAGCCGATGCAGTGCGTGTGCCGGGCAGGCGTCAAAGGCCGGAAAAGCCCGAAAATGGATGAAATATTGCAACGCCAGGCCGGCGCTAATATTTGTTTGCATTGATGCAAACTTCAGGTTACACTCGCGGGAAATGCCATGGTGCAGGAATTGGATGCAGGGATTGGAAAAGGATATGAATAACTCACGGGAGATACGAAAAGACCGGGTTCAAAACAATACGGAGGAGAATTCCGGTCCGGCAGGTGAGGGACAGGTCAAATTCGCCGATTTTTCCCTTAGCCTTCGTTCCAAGTTTTTGATGGGGACCGCCGTTATTCTGCTGGTGGTCTGTTTTTTGAGCGCCCTTTTGATTTATGAGCGCGAAAAGCGCCTGCTGGAGACATCCGCCTACCAGGAAACCCGTCTCGTTATGGAAGCGGTTGAAGCCAGCCGGGAGTATGTCAGGCAAAATCTTCGCCCTAAAATGCGTGAGCGGTTCGGAGAGGATTACTTCATGCTCGAAGCCATGTCCACCTCCTACGTCGGTCGCGAGGTGATGGAGCGTTTCCAGGACACCATGCCGGAATACGAATATCGGCGTGTTGCCGTCAATGCCCGGAACCCGGCTTCCGAAGCCAATGCCACAGAGAAATCGATGATCGACCATTTCCGGGAAAACAGCGAAAATGACAACTGGGTCGGAATGATGGACGTGAAGGACCAGGCCCATTACATGCGTTTCCAGCCGGTGTATTTCAGCCAGTCCTGTATGTCGTGTCACGGGGATCCGGCCGACGCGCCGGCCGAGCTGGTCAATCTTTACGGCGCGGAAAAGGGGTTCGGAAAATCTACGGGCGAGCTTGCGGGGTTGATCGCGGTCAGTATTCCCGTAGAAAGGGCCCTCGCGGGTATCCAGGAAAAGGCGACTTCGGTGTTTCTGGTGGTTTTGCTGGGCGTATCCGGATTTTACCTGATCCTGATCGTTTTTTTCAACCGGGTGGTCATCCACAACCTTCGCAGCGTATTGAATCTTTTCAGGGATGAGGTGGAGGAAACCGGCATCTCGGCCGCTATGCCGATTGAAAACACGGGCGACGAGTTCCGGGAGTTATCCCTTGCCGCAAGCGTCATGGCCGATCATCTGCGGCGTACGCGCAAGCAAATGGAAAACTATGCCCAGGACCTGGAGGTAAAGGTCGACGTGCGGACAAGGGAGCTGCAGCAATCCGAGCAGCTGCTCAAGGAAAAGGTGGCTGCCCGCAACCGGGAGCTCAATGCCCTGAATTCGATTGCCGAGCTGACCACCCGCGCCAGGGGGCTGGGGGATATCTGGCCGGATGCCATTGGCCGCACTCTGGACCTGATTCCCGCGGCCGGCGCCGGGATCTATCTGCATGACCCGGAAAACAACCGGCTGTTGCTCTCATACCGGGAAAATGCGCATCAGTTGCCGCTGGATGTGGAATGCCCCACCGGTCGGGCATTGATTCATGAAAGCATGGATACCGATCCGCTATCCGGATCCATGTGCAGCGCACTGGCCGGAAGCATGCACGGTTTTCGCTCGGAGCGTTTCGGCCACTGCCTCAACATTCCCCTGGAATGCCGCGGCAACGTGCTGGGGGTCATGAGTTTTACGAATGTCGATTTCGGGGAAAT
>SLJY01000060.1 GCA_007134875.1 Desulfobacterales bacterium | reverse complement strand
TTTCAAGGACAATCGCCTCTTCGCGCTCTCCCACGCGGGTTTCAAGGTGCCGGAGCAGCCAGTAGCGGTTGCGGCGCGACTGCACGATGGCCGCGTGGCTGAGCGGCTCCTTGAGCACCTGTAGGATCCACTCGATATCCTCAGCCGTGTAAGGGTCCTCGAACCCCATGCAGGCGCGGAGCTGTCGCTGGGTGGCCAGGTCGAAATACTTCCGGATAGGGGATGTGACTGTGGTATAGACATCCAGTCCGAGACCGCTGTGACTTCCAGGTTCGGGACTGAGAACCAGCCGGGACAGGAGGCGGCGCTGCATCCAGTTGTCGAACAGGGTGCCTTCCAGGGCATCGCCGTAGAGCCGTCCCCTTGGTTCGGGCTGGGACCGGAAAACGGCCGGCATGGAATGCGCCGCCAAAAACCGTCCCATGAGCCAATTGCCCAGGATCATCATCTCGGAAACCAAAATCCGGGATGGGCTTTCCCGGCTCACGCGCCGCACCGACACCTCGCCGCCCGGAAACACCCGGATGTTGATCTCCGGCAGCAGGATCTGGAGTGCCCCCTTTGCCATGCGCTGCTCCCGGAAGCGAAGCGCCAGAAAATACAGCATGGCCAGGGATTCATCATCCGCCACCATGTAGTCGGCGTCGCTGTAGGTAAGCTGACGCTCCACCCGGATCAGAGACGGACGAACCGTCGACTCGAGAACCTCCCCGCCGCCGGTGATGGTGCACAGGACGCTGATGGCCGGCCGGGTTTCGCCCTGCACCAGGCTGCACTTGTTTTCGGCCAGCTCGGCCGGGATCATGGGGATCTTGTCGTCGGGCATATAGATTGAGGTCCCCCGGCCAACGACCTCCCGGTCAATGGCCCCGCCCTTTTTAACCACCTCCCCCACGTCGGCCACATGGATGCCCACGCGGTAGTTCTTTCCGTCGCGCTCAATGCTGAGCGCGTCGTCATAATCGAGCGTGCCGTAGCCGTCGATGGTCAGCAGGGGCATGCCGGTCAGGTCGAGCCGTCCAGGTTCCTGCCGGATATCAGCGGGCAGCGATTCGATTGCCGCGGCCTCCGCCATGGTCTCTTCGGAAAAATCCGCCGTAATGCCGAAACGGTGCAGATCCAGATTTTCATCCCGGTCCCACGCGCCGGCGCGAACCATGACATCGAAAATCGCCTCCTGGCTGTCGACACCCGCCTTTTTCAGGATCGCCCGAGCCGTGGACGCGTGATCCGATTCCTTGCCGAAAAGGTAATACTGCTGGAGAATCTCGACGGCCGCCTCTTCATACCCGGTTTCAGGGACGGTCTGCTTTTTCATAACCGCCTGGTACCATGCGGCCCCTGCGGCAACAATGTTTTCCAGCCAGGCTTCGGCGTCCCTGCGGTGGATATTCGCCTCCACCACGGACTCCGGGTGCGGGTAAAAGGCCGAGTTGTCGAACTTGAAATAGATCCGGTTTTCAAAAAAAGCGCGAATAACGGCTGCCTCGTGGTCGCTGGTCGGCTCGTCCACAAAGCAGAATCCGGTCATGGAATCAAGATCGATCCACTCGTCGTACGTATGAATCGCCTCCCAGATTTCCCGGATGTCGATGCTGCGGGCAAGGGTTTTCCGACGGGAGGCATAGGATTTCAGGGCATCAACGATATGGTCGCGCTCCTGGCGGATGTCGATCCGGTCCCTGGAGACATGGGACAGGCGGGCTTTTTTGTGGTTCAGCTCCCGGTTGTTTTCATTGAGCAGACGAACCCGCTGGTCCTGAACTTCCAGGACGACCGCGCAAAAAATTCGCTGCTGGTCGATATATTCGACAATTGTACCCGGTTCCATTCTTATCGCAATCTACGGCGCCCCGGGGAGTGGTTGACCCCCCTGTATAAACATTCCGATGGCAAAGGGGGACGGCGCCGTGTCTCCCCCTTTATGTAACGGATTGAATTGTATTGGATCGGATAGCCCTTGCCTGAACTGAGGATGTAGCAACTCCCGGAACACAAGTCAATCCGAAGCCTTTGCACCCCTTATTAATTACTTGCGGCTCACGATAAACGACTTGATCCGGTTACCCTCCATGAGCTTCACCGTTGCAATATAGCCGTCGAAAACGATCTGCTCCTGCTCGGTGGGGATTCGGCCGATCTGTTCCAGGATAAAGCCGGAAAATGTTTCATAGTCGGCTGTTTCCGAGATTTCGGTGTGAAGCTTTTCATTGACCAGCCGGATATCGGCTGACCCGGAAACCAGCCATTCGTTCTCCTTCACCTTGACCACCTTGGGCTTGACGATATCGGTTTCGTCCACGATATCCCCCACGATGGCCTCCAGCACGTCTTCCAGGGTGATCAGCCCCACCACTTCGCCGTATTCATTGACGACGACGGCGGCATGCTCTTTTTTCCGCTTGAACTGCTTGAGCAGCTGATCGAGCTTCTTGTATTCCGGGACGAAGTAAGGCTCCCGCATGATCAACTGGATATCCGTCACCCCGCCCTTCTTAACCTGTTCGCTGAACAGATCCTTGACGTTGATCAGGCCCACCGTGTTGTCAATATTGCCGTCCACCACCGGAATCCGGGTATAACCCGAATCAATGATCCGGTCGAGCTCCAACTCCCGGTTCTGATCGACGAAGAACATATCCGCTGAGGGGGTCATGATCTCGGATACACTCAGGTCATCGAGCTTGATGACGTTGTAGATCAACTCCCGCTCGTCCGGGTTGATCTCGCCGTCTTCGTGCACCACGTCCACGAATGTGATCAGCTCGTCCTCCGTTACCGGCGGCGCCCCCCTCTGCACACCGGCCAGCCGCGGGATAAAGTTGAGCATCCAGATGACCGGCAGAAACACGTAGGAAAGCCAGTAAATGGGTACGATTACGATCTGGGAGACCAGTACGTTGTTCTGGGTGGCTACGGTCTTGGGAAAAATTTCGCCGAACACCAGGACCAGAAGCGTCATGATCCCCGTGGCAATCCCGACCGCGTTGCCGCCCGGAAAATAATGGATCGTAATGACCGTGGCCAAAGAGGACGCTCCGATGTTGACCAGGTTGTTTCCGATCAGAATCGTGGAAAGCAGCCGGTGGGGATCCTGCTTCATGGAAAAGATGAGCTGGTTGACCCGGCCCTCGCTCTTTGCCAGATGCCAGGTCTTGGAACGTCCCAGGGAAAACAGGGCGGTCTCGGACGATGAAAAAAAACCGGACAGCACCATCAGAAATCCCAACAGGATAAAATGTCCCGTCATTGGATTTTACTCCTTAGCTTTTGTTGTATCGTAAATCCCGGCATTATCTCATTTTTCCCCCTCCGCCGGGAGTTCATCTTGAATGGCGCTGACGGAGGACGGGGTTTCCTTGATATAAATATCCTGCTGCGGAAACGCGATCCGGATTCCCAGCTCGCGGAACTGTCTGCTGATATCGTCGCGGACCTCCGTTTCCACCGTGATGAAATAGTCGATATGGAGCCAGATCCGCAGCTCGAAGAGCATGGCGCTTTCCCCCAGCTCCATGAAATACACCTCCGGGTACGGGCGTCGCAGAACCCTCGGATGCCGGTAGGCGATGTTGACAAGGGTTTCCTTGACCAGGCGGCAATCGGTGTTATAGGCCACCCGAACCCGAATGCGCCGCCGGATGCGGGGATCCCGGAAACTCCAGTTGGTCACCGTGCGGCTGACGAAATCGGCGTTGGGAATGATCAGATCCGAGTTGTCGTAAGTCTTGACATAGGTTGCCCGCACGTTGATCTCCTTTACGGTCCCCCATACCCCGTCTATTTCCACAACATCGCCCACCTGAATCGGGCGTTCAAACAGCAGGATGATACCGCTGACAAAATCCCTGAAAATATGCTGCAATCCAAAACCAAGCCCGATACCCAGTGCACCGAATACCACGGCAAGGCTGGTTCCGCTGATACCCAGCATCTGCAGGGCGAGAAGAAGCCCCACGCCCCACAGACCATAGACAGATATCCGGGTAATCGAATCCTTCAGCCCCTCTTCCATATCCGATTCATGAAGAATCCGGTTGCGCAGTACGGATTTCCAGATAACGGCCAGGGTGTAGATGATCAGCAGCACCACCACAGCATACAACACCCCCATGGTGGAAAACTCGAAATCCCCGATGCCGACCCGGACATTGGCGGCGGAAAACACATCGGCCCAGAAGCCCCGGTCGGCGCCCCAGGCAAGCGGGATAAGAAACAACAGCAGCACCGCCAGGACCACCTGCATGACCCTCACCAGCAGCCATCGGACGGGATACGGCTGTTCCTCGAACTCATCCCCGGTCAGGTCATCGGACTTCTCGATATAGGCTGAGACATCCGACTCCTTTAAAAATCCGAACAGGATGGCTGCCCACAAAGCAGCCAAAAAGGTCCACCACAGGCCTGAAAACCAGAAAACCGCAACGCCGCCGAATCCTGCCACTTCGGCGATAAGGCCCGCAAGTAAAACCCCGATGCAGATGACGATCACAAACGGCCTGGCGTGCTCGAACCAGGAATATTCCGATAGCAGCGAACCAAACGCGTTCCGGTAAAACACCCGCAGAAAGTAGACGGTCCATGCGAAAAGGGCTATCTGGCCGAAAAGCCGCCAGCTTGTGAGCAGGATGCAGTCAGTACAATACAGCCGGGTAATCAGGATGTAGATCGTGCAGAAAACAAAGATTCCATACAGAAGCGTCCGCACCACGGGAATTATTCTCAGGAACAGGCGGTCTTGTGTGGACCGCCGCATGCCCCGCAGAAACAAAAGTCCCCATTGAACCCCCAAAAACAGAGCCAGTATCGGGACAAGTGTTGGCAGCAGCACGAAAAACGGCGCCAGCTGGTAAACCGGGCGAACGGGATAAAACTGCAAAAACGCGATGGCTCCCATGATGACAAGGGAACGCTGAATAAGCTGCAGCAAAAGGTATCGGTAGAAATAGTCCTGCTCGTACATCTCCTGCTTGAGAATGCCGAGATATCTCGAGAGCATGTAAAGCGCTATATGGACAACCAGAAAAAAGACCGCAAACGTTCCGAAAAAGGCAAAATAGGTTTCCCAGCTGATATCCTCGGGCTTGTACCAGAACCGGGTGATGAGAATCTCCTGGAATTGCGATGAAAACCGGGCCAGATCCTCCGAGAGCTCGCCGGTAACGATCCGAACCACCGGGTTGGTATCCTGGGCCACCAGCCGTTCGCGCTCCCGCTCCCGGATGGTTTGTTCATACCGGGCCGAAAGCCCCTCGATATCATCCTGGAGATCGCGGAAGCGATCCTTCCAGCGGGTGTAATGCGCTGTCAGCGTTTCGGCCTTCCACTGCTTCTGCTCCAGGACGACCATGAGGGATTCAAGGGGATCCAGAAGGCTGCGGTTGACCGGAATATAAGGCGGCTGAGCTTTTGTGTACTCGATCTGCCGGTTGTAAAACGCGAGCTGCCGGTTGGTTTCGTCCTCCAGGGTTTCGAATTCTCGGGTGGATGACCTAAAAGAAGCGATCCGCTCCCTGATGCGGTCCAGTTCAACCTGCTGGCGGGCATGCGCCCGGGAAAGAACCTGCAGATCGATATCGGCCGCCGCAAGCAGGTTGGCATGGTTGGATATCATGACTTGGTGCGACGCATGGAGCTCGTCCAGTTCCCGGGCCCGGGCCTCGGATTGCGCAACCCGCTCCGCAAGATACTCCAGTTTTTCCCGTTCCGCCTCCAGGGCCTGCCGGTAGGATTCCTCCAGTGCGGCATAGGGGTCTTCGACCTCCTGGGATACGGGTGGCCGGCCGATACCGCTTACAATAGAATCCTCGGGCGCGGCGTGCAGGTCGCCTGCGGCAAGCAGAAAGACGCAAAACAGCATCGTGACGATTGCCGGCAGCTGCCTGAAAAATTTTATGCACTTTATTGGTTTCAACCCGCTGTCTTTCATTCCTGCAAGGTTTCAATGGCCGGATTCATTGGGGAACACCCGGTCCGATCGGACCGATAATCAACAATAAGCCTTATACAAAAAAAATTCAATATTATCCATACCAGCGCAAACGGCAATAACGGCATCTAACTTCAAAAAACCTTTACACCCCCCTTTTCCCCATAGTAAGCCTGATGACATCGAAAAACATTGCCGCAGCCGAAGCCATAAACACTGGATGCCATGCGTTCATTATACCTCATCAAACCCTATTTCACCGACCGACTCCGGCTCATCATCACCGGCATCGCCTGCCTGATGGCGGTTGACGTACTCCAGCTCTTCATCCCCCGGGTGGTCAAATGGGCGGTGGACGACCTGGCGGCCCTTGCCTTGGACATGCGCCAGCTTGCCGTCTATTCCGGATACATTATCGCCATCGCCCTGGCCATGGGCGTTTTGCGATATTTCTGGCGCAGGCTGCTCATCGGCAATGCCCGCGTGGTGGAAGAAGGCCTTCGAAACCGGCTGTTCGCGCACATCCAATCGCTTTCCGCGCCCTGGTTCGACAACCGCAAGACCGGCGACCTCATGGCCCACGCCACCAACGACATCAACAACATCCGCATGGCCGTGGGCATGGGGGTCGTGGCGCTTACCGACGCCATTTTCCTGGGAACAGCCGCCATCGGGTTCATGATCTACATCGACCCCGTGCTCACCTTCTACGCCATGCTGCCCATGCCGGTGATCGTGGTGTGCACCCGCATCTTCGGGGCCAAAATGCACCGGCTCTACACCCGGGTCCAGGCAACCTTTTCGGATATGACCGAAATGGTCCGGGAATCCTTCGCCGGCATCCGCATCGTGCGGGCATTCAACCGGGAAGCGGACGAAAAGGGAAAGCTCGTCGATCTTTCCGAGCGCTACATCGACGACAACCTCCGGCTGATCAACATCACGGGCCTGTTTTTTCCCCTCATGGTCTTTTTCACCAACGTCAGTTTAGCCATCGTCATTCTCCTGGGCGGCCGGCAGACCATCACCGCGCGGATCACGCCCGGGGATTTCGTGGCCTTCATCAGCTACCTCAACATGATCATGTGGCCCATGATGGCCATCGGGTGGGTAACAAATCTCATCCAGCGGGGCATGGCTTCCCTGGACCGCATCAACGCCATTATGGAAACCACCCCGGACATCGCCGACGCCCCGGATGCCAAGCCGGTGGACAGGCTCCTCGGGCACATCCGTTTCGAAAACGTCTCGTTTTCTTACAAAGCGCCTTCCGCGGGCCTTGCCGGGGAGACGGCCGCGCCATCCGTTTTGGCCGGCGCCTTTCTCGATGTGCCGCCCGGCGCCGCCCTGGGGATCTCCGGGCCGCCCGGAAGCGGAAAGACCACCTTGCTGAACCTGTTAACGCGCCGATACGACGTCTCGGAAGGAACGATAACGATCGACGGAACGGACATCCGAAAGCTACGCATAGCCGATCTCCACCGCAACATGGCCCTTGTTCCCCAGGAGCCCTACCTGTTTTCAGGGACCATCCGGGAAAACATCGTCTTCGGCATGGATACGGAAGGCAGCCGGCAGCAGCTGGACAGGCTGGATGCCGTCATCCGCAAAGCGGCCCTGGAAGACACTCTGGCGTCCCTGCCAAAGGGCCTTGATACCCAGGTTGGGGAAAGAGGTGTCATCCTCTCCGGCGGCCAGAAACAGCGGATCGTTCTTGCCCGGGCTCTGCTCCGGGACTGCCCCATAATGCTATTCGACGACCCGGTCGGCCAGGTGGACACGGAGACCGCGGCGCTCATCATCTATACCATCCGGGAAATGGCCGGTAAAAAAACGGTATTGATCGCATCCCACCGGATCTCCGCCATATCATTCGCGGATCATATCGTGGTGATGGACGACGGCCGGATCGTCGAGTCCGGCACCCACGACGAACTGTCGGCACGCGGCGGCTACTACGCCCGGGCCGGGGCGCTTCAGCGCCTGGAGACCGGCGGCAACAACAACACCACGACCCCGGGGGGAGGCGACACGTTATGAGTTCCTCCAAAAACAACAGCCCCAACACCGACAGGGATCACTTTGCCGAAAAGCAGCTCGGAAAATCCGCCGATCTGAGCCTCCTGCGCAAGCTGGCCCCCTTTACAACACCCTACCGGGGAACCTTGGTGGTTTCCCTGCTTCTGATTATTGCCACCACCGTGTTCGAACTGGCCGCCCCCTACATCACCAAGGAGGCCATCGACCGCTACATCGTGCCGGTGCAGCAAAACGACTCACGGACAAACCCGGTCGCCGGTCCCACCGGGATGCCGGAAGAAGGCGACGCGCCCAGGCAGCTCCGCTACAGCCCGGAACACGAACACGTCCGGGAAATGGTGGCGAAGTACCCCGGATTTTTCACCATCGAAGACCCTTACGCCGTTATCTCCTACGAAGACGTCCGGCGGCTGCCCCGCGAGGACATCATGCGCCTCCGGCAAAACGACATCCGGGGCGTGGGACTGGCCGCGGGGCTTCTGATCGTGGTGGTCTTTTTCAACTTCATCACAACCTTCGTCCAGGTGCGGCTGATGGAGCGGACCGCCCAGCGGATCCTGCACGATATCCGCATTGCGCTTTTCTCCCACATCCAGGGACTTTCCATCTCCTTTTTCACGAAAAACCCCGTGGGCCGGCTTGTTACACGTGTAACCAACGACATCGGCAACATGCACGAAATGCTTACCTCGGTGGTCATCTTCGTCGTCAAGGACCTGTTTCTCATCGCGGGGATCACCATTGTCCTGTTTATCATCGACTGGCGCCTGGCTGCGGCCGTCTACCTGGTCTTCCCCTTCGTGTTCTACGCGGCCTGGCGGTTTGCCGGCAGCGCCCGGGAGGCCTACCGGATCCTTCGGGTCAAGATCGCGGAGATCAACTCGCGCTTTTCCGAGACCATCGGCGGTATCCATATCATCCGGCTGTTCGGCCAGGCGAAAAACAACTACACCGCCTTCCGGAAAGTCAACCACGAACACTACCAGGCCGGCATGCGCCAGGTGACCGTATTTGCCATGTTCATGCCCGTAATCGAGATAATGAGCCACGTAGCCCTGGCCGTGGTCATCTTCTACGGCGGCGGGCGGATCATCGACGGCAGGCTGAGCCTGGGGGAGCTGGTGGTTTTTATATCCTACGTGCGCATGTTTTTCCGGCCCATCCGGGACATCGCGGAAAAATACAACATCACCCAGAACGCCCTATCCTCGGCCGAACGGATCCAGATGATTTTCGAGGACGACGACCGACTGCCCGAGCCGGCCCCGGAAAATGCGCTTCCCGTCCCCCGGCGGATCGAGACCTTGTCGGTCGAAAACATCTGGTTTTCGTACAACAATGAAGAGCAGGTGCTGAAAAACGTTTCCTTTACGCTTGAGGCCGGCCGGACGCTGGCCGTGGTGGGGCCCACGGGCGCGGGAAAAACCTCGCTCATCAACCTGCTCGTCCGGTTCTACGACCCGAATGCGGGGACAATAAAAATCAACGGCACCGACATCCGCCGTTTTGCCAGCGCACAGCTCCGCGCCCGAATGGCCATTGTCGCCCAGGACCCCTACCTGTTTTCCGGGACCATCCGCAGCAACATCTTTCCGCCGACAATCTCCGTGGATGAACGAACCATCAACCGGGTGCTTGCCGAAGCCCGGTGCAGGCAAATGATCGGGAGGCTTCCCCACGGCCTGGACACGGATCTTAACGAGCGCGGTTCCATGCTCTCCTCGGGCCAGCGTCAGCTCATCTCCATCGCCCGCGCCCTGGCAGCCGACCCGGAGTTGATCATTTTCGACGAGGCCACATCCTACGTCGACTCGGAAACCGAGGCCGCCATCCAGAAGGCCCTTTTGCATCTCACCGCCGAGCGGACGGCCATTCTCATCGCCCACCGGCTATCCACCGCCCAGGCGGCCGATACCATCGCCGTCATGCACCGCGGCAAAATCACTGAATCCGGCACCCATGAATCGCTTTTGGCGCACCGCGGCTTCTACTCCCGCCTCGTAGACGCCCAATCCTGAAATCCTACCCCCTCCGTTTTCCGCACACCGGCCACCGACCACTGATCACCCACCCCCCGCCCTTTCCCCTTTCCCCTACCCCTTTTCAGCAACATTTCGTTCGACTATATCGCCAAAACCTCTTGTCAACGCCAACAGGTCGTGCTATGGGTGTATTTTGCTTACTATCATATCCCGCAATCCCCTTTACGGGGCATTCATTCGATATAAGAGTGTGTACGGTTTTACCTGCAAAACAACCATTCAATTAAAGGAGAAAAGACCATGGCATTTGATGCGGTAAACATGGAAGACTGGCAGATTTCCGAGGAAGCGGAAAAGAACATGCCGACCCCGGAACAATGGGTCGAAAAACTGGGCCTCGAAAAGGAAGAAATGCTCCCCATGGGGCGCCTTGGCAAGGTGGACTTCCTCAAGGTTATCAACCGCATGCTCGACAAGCCGGACGGAAAGTACATCGAGGTGACCGCGATCACCCCGACCCCGCTCGGTGAAGGCAAGAGCACCACATCCGTGGGTCTCATGGAAGGCCTCGGCAAGCGCGGCAAGAACGTCGGCGGCGCCCTTCGCCAGCCCTCGGGCGGCCCGACCATGAACGTCAAGGGAACTGCGGCAGGCGGCGGCAACTCCCTGCTGATCCCCATGACCGAATTCTCCCTGGGTCTTACCGGCGACATCAACGACATCATGAACGCCCACAACCTGGCCATGGTGGCATTGACCGCCCGCATGCAGCATGAAAGAAACTACAACGACGAGCAGCTGGCCCGCCTTACCGGCATGCGCCGCCTCGACGTCGATCCGACCCGCGTTGAAATGGGCTGGATCATCGACTTCTGCGCGCAGGCCCTGAGAAACATCGTCATCGGCCTGGGCGGCCGCGCGGACGGTTTCACCATGCAGTCCAAGTTCGCCATCGCGGTTTCCTCCGAGCTCATGGCCATCCTGTCGATCGCCACGAACCTGGCGGACCTCAAGGAGCGTATCAACAACATCACGGTCGCCTTCGACAAGAGCGGCAAGCCGGTTACCTGCGGCGACCTCGAAGTTGGCAACGCTATGACCGCCTTCATGAGGAACACCATCAACCCGACGCTCATGTGCACCGCCGAGTATCAGCCCTGCTTCGTGCACGCAGGCCCCTTCGCCAACATCGCCGTGGGTCAGAGCTCTATCATCGCCGACCGGATCGGCCTCAAGATGTTTGACTACCACGTCACCGAGTCCGGCTTTGCCGCGGACATCGGCTTCGAGAAGTTCTGGAACGTCAAGTGCCGCAACTCCGGCCTCAAACCGCACGTTTCCGTCCTGACCTCCACCATCCGCGCACTCAAGATGCACGGCGGCGGCCCGAAGGTCGTTCCCGGCAAGGCGCTTCCCGAGGAATACCGCAAGGAAAACCTCGAGTTGGTGGAAAAGGGCGTTGAGAACATGGTCCACATGATCGGCGTCATCCGCAAGGCCGGCATCAACCCGGTCGTCTGCGTCAACCGCTTCTACACCGACACCGACGAGGAAGTCGCCATCGT
>SLJY01000126.1 GCA_007134875.1 Desulfobacterales bacterium | reverse complement strand
GAAACGGCAGCGCGCTCCAGATCTCGATCATGCGCTGGGCCGTGATGTCCGTCTTTCCGCCGTAATAGCCCTGCAACGCGCCGGCTACGGTGCCGATCATCATGGTGAATCCCACCAGCATGAAGCCGAATAAAAGGGATATCCGCAGTCCGTGCACGATCCGCGAAAGAACGTCGCGGCCGGCGGAGTCGATTCCCAGGGGGTGCCCCTTCACCGGTGGGTAAGGAAAGCGCAGATCGTCCTTTAAAAAGGACACCTTGTACTGGCGATCCCCCACCACCATGCGCTGGTCGTCCACCGGATTTTCAAAACGCTCCAGTACAAGGCTTTCGAGCATTCTCCGGTCCTCGTCATCCATATCGCCCCACAATCCGGGCGGGGGTACCGCCGGATGGAGGTCTTGGTCGAAAATGGCCTCTTTCGTCTCCAGGGGACCGGTTTCGCCGGTCTCGGTGCGATCTCCGGGAACCTCCCGGAAGACAAGCCGCAGGGTATCGGGCGGCTCAGTTCGGGAGGCATATTGGTACAAAAAGACGTCAAATACTATTGGGCCCCGGGAAAGCCGATATTCCAAGCGCGGGGACGGCCGGTTTTCGAAGCGCGCGGCCATGTTCTGCTTCAGGTCGTCCGGAAAATCGAAGAACTCCGAAAGATCCGCCCCTTGCAGCGCATCGGGGTCCGAGGCTGAGAAAAACGAGAAAAATTCCTTTCGAACCACCGTCCAGTCCCGCTTGACATCAACCGTCCCCACCCGTATCACCGGCGTAAAGCGGACGGTCACTTCCTCGTCCAGTTCGATGGTATCGGCACGCACGGTTTCGTAGGGGCTGTGGGGGTGCGGTGGAAAAATTATGTAGTTGGCGTCGTTTTGAGCGAAAACAGGCTCATTGCGAAGGCGCTTGTAATTGGGGCGCGTATCCCGCCCGTCTTCCAGAAACGCGGATTCGGGATAATACCGGACCAGGGGAAAGTAGGATTTTCCTTCAAAGCGGATATAAAGCGGAATATTGTTGCATAAAAGCTCCGCGCCCAGGCTTGCGACAAAAAGTAGGGCAAGAATCCACAACGAATACCAGGCGCGCCGGTTTTCCGCAAACCGTTTCAACCGTTTTTTCGCCACCGGGTTCCGGATGATGCCCATACAAAGCCGTCCCTATTGACGCTGAAAATTGATCCGCGGATCGATCAACACATAGCACAGATCCGACAAAATGTTGCCGAGAAGCCCCAGAATCGAGGTCAAAGCAAGGATTCCCATGAAAACGGGGTAGTCGCGGCCTACAATGGCCTCAAGGCTCAAGCGGCCCATGCCCGGAATTTCAAATACCTGCTCGATGATCACCGACCCGGCGAACATCACCGTAAGAATGGCCCCGATGCCGGTGACGATGGGAATAAGGGAATTCCGGACCGCGTGCCCCCAAATGGCGCGCCGGTAGGATCCCCCCTTGGCCAGAACGGTTCGAACATAGTCTTTGCCGATCTGCTCGATGAGCGAGTTTTTCATCAACAGCGTGAGAATGGCGAAGTTGCCGATCACGTAGCACAGCACAGGAAGAAACATGTGCATGAAGATATCGTGCATTTTTCCCCACAGCGAAAGCTCTCCGAAATCGTCGGAGTGAAACCCGGCTGTGGGGAATATATCCCACAGCCCCTCCACCGTGCCGCCGAAAAGCATTTTCAGGATCATCCCCAAGGCAAAAGGCGGAACGGCGTAGCCCACGAACACCACAACACTCGAGACCAAATCGAAGACGGTGTTATGGCGAAGGGCTTTCATGATCCCCAAGGGAATGCAGATCAGATACGACAAAAGCAGCCCGGTTACACCGAACACCAGAGATACGCGGAACCGGTCGCTGATGAGCTCCCAGGCGGTCCGGTCGGGATACCGGTAGGAGTTCATCCGCATGCCGATCCGGTCGTCGATGAGCCATGTCTTGTAGCGTAGGTAAACAGGCTGGTCGAACCCGTAATATGATACGATTTCGGCGCGTTGACGCTCCGTAATGGTTTCCGCGCTCCCCCGGGCGCCCCGGTGCTCCGCCTCGCCGATACCCCGCATGTTCATGATCGCCTGTTCAACGGGGCCTCCGGGTACGAACTGGATCATGGTGAAGCAAAGTATGGTGATGCCTATAAAGGTTGGGAAAACCAGTAAAATCCGCTTTATGAAGTAGTCGAAACGTTCCATCGCTCAGTCATGTCCGGACTGGGTCTCCAAAAAGATTCCGGCAGCCTGACGCTTCGCCGGAATTCGGAAATCCATGGAGTAGTCATTGTTACCGGTTCGCCGGCTGCTTTTCAAGAGATTTTCTCCTGAAAAAAAAAGGCATGTCCGGCTCAATATGCCGGACATGCCCTGAAACAATGTAGTATGACTTTCGGTTTTACCGCTTGGAAAACTGGAAGCGGGCGCGAGCACCGCGCTGACCGTATTTTTTCCGCTCCTTGGTGCGCGGATCGCGCTTGACCAGGCCGGCTTTCTTCAACACCAGCCGGAAATCCGGGTTGGACTGGAAAAGCGCCTTGGTTATACCGTGCCGGATAGCGCCTGCCTGTCCCAGGACACCGCCTCCTTTGACATTTACCTTGATGTCGTATTCACCGGCCGTATTGGTCAGCGTAAACGGCTGCATGATCATTTCCCGGGCCGAATCCAGGCGGAAATATTCCTCCGCCGGTTTGTTGTTGATGATGATCTCTCCGGAGCCGGGCTTCAGCCATGTCCTGGCAATGGACATTTTCCGCTTGCCGGTTGCATAAAATTGTTCTGCCATGTACCCCCCACGTCTGTATAAGATATTTCCCTGTCAGTATCTTTTCGTCCGCGCAGGCGCCGCTACAGGCTGAGCGTCTCGGGCTGCTGTGCCTCGTGCGGATGCTGTTCGCCGGCATACACCTTCAGTTTTTTGAGCATTGCCGAGCCCAGGCGGTTTTTGGGGAGCAT
>SLJY01000158.1 GCA_007134875.1 Desulfobacterales bacterium | reverse complement strand
TTTGTAAAAAGTTCAAGATCAAGGCTTGCGCGATTTCGAAGAATACAGCGTACTTGGCGTACGTGAAATTCTGAGAAATCGCGCGTAACGCAGATATTGGACTTTTTACGAAGCCGTCAATGTTATCCGGTTAGGTTTTTGCATGTATAAAGCGGTTAAAAAAGCAGCTTCTTCGAAGCGATCAGCAACCGGGGATTGGAGCGACACCAATGCACCCTGACCATGTCCGTAGGATTTGGATTTCTCATTCACATTAAGCAGAGGTTTTTTTTTGGCACTGATCACGATTTCATCCAGTTTCGGCTCGGGCGGCGAAAAAGTCGCCGGGAAGGTCTCGGAACAACTCGGGGCAGAACTTTTCGACGACGAAAAGATACAGGAAAAGGCGCTTTCCATGGGAATATCGAATTTAAAGCTGAAAGTCGATGCTGCAATAATAAAAAACGGCCTGACCTCCCCATTTGGTTTTTTCTACGTCGATGTCACAGGAAAAGGGAAGGTTCACTTGTGGGGTTCGGCTCGTAATTCAGAACAACACGAAAAGCTTTTGATGGTTGTTAAAAATATACCGGAGGTAACCGAGGTTCAATCCGATATTTTCGTAATGCCCCAGGGATACTGATTTACAGGGAACGCAGCCATTATTGCTCACGTTTGCATAAATGGCGCATAAATGGCGATAGATTTGACTCTTTGGGTTGAAACCCAAAGACTGGCATCTCAGTGCACACTGGCTATGGAAACGGAGTTCATGAGCTATGGACACAAACCTGTATCTCTACAACACCCTCACGCGGAAGCGGGAAGCCTTTCGGCCGCGCAACGGGGGAAATACCGTCCGAATGTTTACCTGCGGGCCATCCATCTATGATTTTCCCCATGTGGGAAACTTCCGCACCTTTCTTTTCGAAGACGTCCTCGAGCGATACCTTGAATACCTGGGCTACCGGGTCGATCGGGTCATCAACTTCACGGACGTCGAGGACAAGGCGATTGCCAGGGCCGCCAGGACCGGAAAACCGTTTTCGGAGATGACCCGTGTCGTGGAGGATCATTTTTTTCAGGACTGCCGGCTCCTTGATATCAGACTGCCGGAGACCATCCCCCGGTCTTCCACGAGCGTCGACCAGGCCGTGTTTTTGGTGGAAGCGCTGCTGGAAAAAGGATATGCCTACCGCCACGGCATAGACATCTTCTATGATCCGCTGAAATACAAGGGGTTCGGCAAACTTTACGGACTTGACATGAGCCGGTGGCCGAAAAAGAAGATGCGCTTCCGGAAGGACACTTATCCCGGAAAACGTTGGAACCTGGGGGATTTCATCCTGTGGAAGGGCCGCCGTAAGGAAGACGGGGACATCTACTGGAAAACATCCCTTGGGGAAGGCCGCCCGGCATGGAACATCCAGGATCCGGCCATGGTCACGAAGCATCTCGGGTACACGGTCGATATCTGGTGCGGCGGCATCGACAACCTCTACCGGCACCACGACTACAACATCGCCGTTGTGGAGGCGGTTTCGGGCGAAACGCTATCCTACTGGTGGCTCCATTGCGAACATGTCCTTGCCGGGGACAAAAAAATGTCCAAGAGCACCGGCAATATCCTCTACGTAAAGGACCTGCTCGAATCGGGCTTTTCGCCTCACCACCTTCGCTTCTTTCTCATTGCCGGTCATTTCCGGAAGAAGGTGAAGATAACCCCTGAAAAAATGTATGAATCCCGGGGCCGGATCGACACCGTGCGGGAGTTGGCATCCCGTCTTCGAGCCGCAGCCCCGGATAACCAAAAAGGCATACCCTCTTCCGGGGGGCCGGCCGGAAGAATGAAACGGGCCTTCGAAAACCGAATGAACGACAACCTTGATGTCCGGGGAGCGCTCCATGCCGTATCCGATGAGATCACAGCGATTACCAAACCAAATACCCTCCGGAACATGAGCCCCGCGGAAAAAGCATCTTCGCTTTCGTTGCTCCGGCAGATCGACGGGGTAATCAGAATTCTGGGCTTGACCTGATGCAGGTATTTACTGTAATGATGCTTTTTCTGTTTGTTCACTGAAAATCCGGCACACAAAGCCCGGAATCGCTCGGATGGCGCTCGGCCAAATACCGCAAACACCCTAACTTTTTAAGCGTTTATAACCATATAAAGAAAAAAAATGAACAAAAATAATGACGACATTATCGAAGTGGAGCACGAGCCGGTTCTTGAACCAAAGGAACCTCGCCAACTGATCGCCCGCGGATACAACGTGCATATAAAAGATTACCTGGTTCGCGGATGGCGGCTTTTCTTCGACAACGCAGGCCCTTTTTTGCTTTTCGCCACTATCATTGTCGGCTTCAATATCTTCATCGAGCTTCTCCCGCGGACTGTTGGTTTCATGGGCCCCTTGATGGTTTTTATTATCAATGCGATTTTCCTGTTCCCTTTCCTCGGGGGATTGTTCATCGTGGCGGCAAGGCGATTGAAGCACAGGGAAACAGAGTTTTCCGATTTTTTCAAAGGATTTGAATATTTCATACCCCTGGCGGCGCAGGGGATCATGATCCATGCCATCGTCGGCGGCCTGCTGTTTGGGGCCTACTGGGTTTCCACCGCCTATGCATCCTTCGGATACGTCCTTCTGTCCATGATGCTGCTGGGCGCGGCCATCTATTTGACCGTGTCGTACCTGTTCTGCCACATGCTCCTTCTCGACCGGAAAATGGGCCCATGGGAAGCCATGGAGGCAAGCCGCAGGATCATCAACCGACGCTGGCCGGCACTTCTGGGAATTGCAGCCGTTATGCTTGCTTTGGAAGTCGTGGGTGCCTTGCTGCTCATTGTGGGACTCATTCCGGCCACGGCCCTGAGCCTGTGCATCCTGACAGTCGCCTATGACGACATCATCGGCATCTCATCTACGGAGTTTTGACGGCTTCATAAAAGGTCCAAGACATAGACTTGCGCCACCCCTTAAAATGCAGAGAACCGGTGTACGCGAAATTCCCGGGAATCGCGCGCAGGAGCAGGTATTGGACGTTTTACGAAGCGTCGATCCTTATGCAATACCGATAAAAAACAACCATGATGCCGCCGGCAATTTTTTGCATGAAAACGCCGGACCGGGTGCTTATACTATTACTTACCACGCATTGATAGTGGCTGAACGAATACCGTTGAATTATAAAGTAAGTGTTGGATTTGAACCCATTAACATGAAAGCATGCGGAGTCTCCGATGGCTGTTATCACGATTTCCAGGCAATTCGGGGCCGGCGGCCGGACGCTCGGCCAGATAGTCGCAGAAAAACTGAATTACAAGTTCCTTGACGATGCCGTTATCCAGGAGCTTTCCAAACGAATCCGGGTGACATCGGAGTCGATCGCGGACGTGGAAAAAATCGCCGGCGGCCTTTTTTCCAAGATCGTGTCCACCATGATCTCCCGCAACTACATGGAACGGCTTGCAGGGGAGCGCTCGGGCTACATCGACGAGGTCATATACGTCGAAAAACTCAAAGAGGTAATTACCGATCTGGCAAAACAGGACAACGTGGTGCTTCTTGGCCGTGCCAGCCAGTTTATCCTGGCGGACACCGAAGACACGTATCACTTTCTGCTGATTGCCGACATGGCCCAGCGTATCCGGTTCATGCAGCGACAATACAAACTCTCGGAAAGCAAGGCCCACCAGGAAGTCCTGGGCGGGGAAAAACGGCGGAATAACCTGTATGCCCGGATGGGGGCCAGCAATTACAACAACCCGGAACTCTATCATTTGGTTCTGAACATGAGCCGGCTCACCATGGAGCAGGCGGAACACCAGATCGTAAGTCTTGTCAGACCATAAGGAACGTAACCGGCGGCAATGACCGAAACAGACCCTATAAAACCGGACCCCGAAAAGGCGGCAGAGGCGCTGTTCCATTACGCCATCGATCGGGAGGATATCCGGTGGCTGATGGAGCAACTCCACGAAGAAGCGGAAATCGACCGGACATCCGTGGAATATGAACTGGCCGTGCTGAAAATCGTCGCCATTGGATGGGCCGTCTCCTTTCACCTGGAGGGCTCGCCTCACAAAAAAGAACTGGCGGGCGGCTTCTGGAAGCGCGTGTTCGAATTTTCAAAAACCCTCTCCGAAGCCACCGGCACCCTTACCGGTGGTGAGATCGACTACTTCGGGGTTTTGAAAAAACGCCTCGACGACTATGTGGTGTCGATATCCGCCAGCTCTGAGGCCAAGGACGCAAACGATCCGTCACTTGCCATCGGCCCGCGGTTTGCGGAAATATGCGGCAACCGGGATGATCTTTTCACCCGCATGACGGGGATGAGAATGTTCACGACCAATGTCGGCCGCGTGGGCGAGTACCTTCTAAGCGCCGGCTTTCAGGAGAATCCGGTGTGATTCACTCGTTTTCCAGCCACCGTAGATATCGCCGGTATTCATCCTCGAAGTTGTCTGACAAGATACCCTTTCCCAGGCTGGCTGAGATTTCCGCCGGATTCCAGAAGGCAACCGCATCGATTTCTTCGGGATTATGGCGAAACGGGCCGTCGTGGGTGCAGGTAAAGGTAAAAACGAGCTCCGACTCGTGCGTGTTGGAGTGAATATATTGATAGGCGAAAAGCGGATTGCGGGGCAAAAAGCCCAGCTCTTCGGATGCCTCCCTGCAGAGCGCCGACTCCACGTCCTCGCCGCAGTCAACGTGCCCCCCCACCGAGGTATCCCACCTGCCCGGAGCAACCGACTTGTTCACAGAGCGTTTCTGCAGAAGCAGCCGGCCGGCAGAATCAAGCACCAGCAGATGGACCACACGGTGCAGCCACCGGTTATTTCCATGGACACGGCAGCGCGGCGCGGCTCCGATCAAGCGCCCGCCGGAATCCACCACATCGAGCAGTTCATCCGCTTCAGCAACAACCCTGCAGATATATCCGGCAATGCGCTCAGCCGCGCCTTGCCCACTGCTTTCCGCGCGGCGCATTACCGGCGGATCACCGGCCAGGATTTGCTCCGGGAAAACGACCGGAATGCCGGCTATTTCGGCAGCGGCGGAAGGTTCTTGTCGCCGGCAATGGCAAACGGCTATCCTGCAATCGCTTTGCTGCATTGCCAGGGCGATCGCCTGCGGATCGTACGATTCCGGCGAGACAAAGTCCGCCGGCAAATCATCCGGCCACTTTTCAGCGTCCCGCGTTTTCCGTCCCCCGAAAATATCGAACCGGGCAAAGGGCCACCTCCTGCAGATGGCCGTCATTACGCCGACCGCATGCCGCCGGTCCGTTTCTCCTGCGCTTTCGGTGTCGGATGGCAAAAAATAAGCGATGGATACTTTCGGATGCATGTGTTTCCAGCCTGAAGGATGCAGCACACTTGGCGTACGTGAAATTCTGAGGGATCGCGCGCAACGAAGATATTGAATTTTTTTCGAACCCGTCAGGGCTCGGTGCCGGGAAAATCGCCAAGCAGCACCCAGTACCGATCCAACTCCCGGTCAAGCTCCGCGGCATTGGGCAGAAAATGGGTGAGCAGCTCCCAGAACCGCGGTCCGTGATTCTTTATTTTCGTATGGACCAGTTCGTGGATGATGGCGTAATCCATCAACTCCTGGGGCAGGCGAACGAGGTTGACGTTCAGGTTGATATTGTTTGCCATGGAACAGCTCCCCCAGCGGGTTTTCTGGCATTTCACGAACACCTTGCTGTAGGGGAGCCCAAGCTGTTCCGAGAGCTGGTTCAGCCGGCATACAAGCACCTGGCGGGCCGCTTTCCGGTCCGTGGGGTACACGGTGACGGCATCCTCGATCTCTCTTGCCATCACCTCGATCTTCTCCAGGTGCTTCCGGAGCCAATCCTTTTTGGAGCGGGCAAAAAGCTCCGCGTCGGTAAAGGATACGCCAGGCGGCACGGCCACCCGGATGACATTCATGGACTTGATGGTAAGATTGAAGTGCTTTGCCCGCCGGCTCCGCTCGAGCAGCACCTCTCCAACACCGCCGATTTCCACGACTTTTTTGGTTTTCATAAATAAACGGCTCACACTTGAAGACCTAGGTGCCCTGAACAAGCCATCTTCCGGAAAGGCAGGATCCGACCCGCAATGGGGGCGGAAAAACATGCGGGGTTACGGGATCGCCGAAGCCGCCACTGCCCGCTTGTTTTTGGCCGGAAACGAATCGGTGTCTATCATTGTCCAAAATCTCATTTTTTGCAACAAAAAAATCCTGAAATCCATTGAAACAAAGCATGCCTGAGACGTCCCGCCCGGGACAGCCGTGCTTACAAAAAGACCAAAATGAATTACAAGAAATATGAACCGAAGGCGGGCTGAGTGGTGGATATCATGCCCCATCCGGGCACAAGCCCTGAGACCGTCGCGCTGATCAGAGCGTTTGCCAAAAAGATCGGCCAGGTGGCGATTGTCCTGCAAAAGGAAAACAGCGGCTACGTGTTCAATGCCATGCTCATGAACCTTCTGGATCCGGCACAGACCCTTGCGGCAAAACAGGTGGCCGCCATAAAGGACATAGACAGGTCGTGGATGGGCGTCATGGGGACGCATATCGGTCCGTTCGGCATGATGGACGGTATCGGAATCGACACGGCGCACAAGGTCGCGGACTACTGGGCCAGACAGACGAAAAACCCCCAGAAAAAGGCCAATGCGGATTTTCTGAAACAATACGTGGACAAGGGTTTCCTGGGGTGAGAACCGGCCCCGGCTTTTATACCTATCTTAAACCGGCTTTTCAGCAGCCCGGTTTTATTGACGGAAAACCATCCGCCTAAACCGAGCGACTTCCAAACCTGAAAATCGCTCGGTTTAGGATCCTGAGAGTGTGGCAGTGCATGCGGGGCCCTATCGGTTTTCAACCGTGAGCTTCACATTGACAGGCGTCTCCCCCCGGTTGACCAGAATCCCCTGAAACAGCGTGTCGATCATTTCGTCGGCCATGGAGAAGAGATCTTCAGGCTTTCCAAGGAGGCTTTTCCGGGTGACGAGGTGCTCGATGGTTCCCCAGATCATGGCCCGGACCAGGTAGGGCTGCATATCGGGCTTAAATTCCCCGTTGTCGATTCCTTCCTGGAAAACCTGTATGGTATTCTGCGCGGAGCCCTGAACCACCTTGTATTCCTCTGTCTTCAAAAAATTCCGGTTTCCCTTGAGAATCAGCATGACGACATTGGCGTAATCCTCGTTGTTGGCGTACAGACTGATATGCAGGTAAATCAACGTACGCAGTTTATTGGCCGCCCCTTTCACGTACTTCAGGATTTCGACAATTTTTTCCTGGTATTCCCTGACGATTTCCGCCGGGATGGAAAAAAGGAGTTCTTCCTTGGACGAAAAATATTCATAAATCGTGGCCTCGGAGACATTGGCCGCCTTGGCGATATCCGATACCGTTGCTTCGTGGAAGCCTTTACGGGAGAATATTTTTTCAGCCGACTTCAGTATGGCAAGGCGCTTGGCCGGATTCAGTTTGCGGCTCCGCTTGGAGCCGCCTGTATTAGCTGACATAGAAGACCGCCGTCTTTTTAAGTAGCGGCCGAACGAAAACCGTCGTTTTCGCCGTCTTCAATCTTGACAGCTTCGTAAAAAGTCCAATATCTGCGTTACACGCGATTTCTCAGAATTTGCGGCTTACGCCTTGTAAACACGCACGTACGCCAAGTACACTGCATTCTTAGAAATTCCGCAAGCCTTGATCTTGAACTTTTTATCGGAAGACTGTTGAATAGCTCAAGAAAGTTCATTACAAAAAATCAACGGCAGGGCCGCCTCCCCGGCGCGCCGGAAGCAAGCAAACAGCCGTCAAGCTTTCCGGCTTACCTTCGAGCTGGAACCGTTCAAGCAGCGCATGAACGGCTCCCAGCCCGCCGCACAGCGCCGCCGCTTTTCCGCGGAGCGCCAGGTGGCGAAAATCCTGGAGGAAAAAATCGCCGATTGCCCCAGCGGTCTTGACGTCATCCGGGTCAGCGGCTACGGCTGGCCGGTATACATAGTCGGCCCACTGCTCCCGCCTGTCAAAGCACTCATACTCTCCCGCCCCCCCGACATCAACTCCGACATCAACAATGACACCCGCCCCCCGATAACGATTGACACATCCGCGCGCGTACCCTTATCCTTACAAAGATCTTGAAAAGGGAAACCCTAAAGAAAGGAGCCGCCCGCATGCAACGCCCGATCCGTTTCTTTTCCTGGCTGACCCGCCTCGTCACAGCCGCAATCATGCTTCACGCCATCCCGGTACACGGGCAAGCACCTTCCGCAGCGAACGCCGCAGAAAAACTTGCATCTGTCGCGCGGCCGGTCGAAACCAATTCCGACCTGGCCCCCTTTGTGAAAAAAGCAGGTGAACGACGCCTCGTCCTTCTGGGGGAGGCAACCCACGGCACAATCGAATTCTACAAATGGCGGGCGGAAATCACGCGCCGCCTCGTTACGGAAAAGGACTTTTCCTTTATCGCCGTGGAAGGGGACTGGAATGCCTTTGCTCCGGCAAACCGGTATGTCAAAAATCTGCCCGGGGCCCCGGAATCCGCGGCGGAAGCGCTTGACAGGATGGAGCGGTGGCCGGAATGGATGTGGCAAAACGCCGTGATGAAAGATCTTCTCGAATGGCTTCGCACGTATAACGACGAAATGTACGAGGACCGTAAAGTCGGCATTTACGGGATGGATATCTATGGCGCGGCCGCATCCCTGGAAAAAGCGCCCGGCTACCTGGAAGAACTCGATCCTGACGGGGCCCGGGACCTGGAAGCGGACCTCGAATGCTTCGCCCCCTATGCCGGCAACCCGAGAAGCTATATCACCGCCATGTCCCAGAGGCGGGTTGATTGCAGTGACGATCTGACCCGCGCACTGAGCATACTCACGGAAAACAAGGACGCCTTTCGTCAAAAAGACCCCAAAGCCTGGCTGCATGCAAAACAAAACACGGCTGTGGCCTTCCGGGCGGAAAAACACTACCGGTTGATGACAAACCGCAATTTTTCCTCATGGAATGCCCGGGCCCGGAATTTTTACGAAACCATCGAACGGCTCATGGAATATTACGGAAACGACGCGCGGGGAATTGCCTGGGCCCACAACACGCATGTGGGAGACGCCCGGGCCACAGGCACGGATCCGGCATCCGACACGGTGATGGAGAATATCGGCATGCATGCCCGCAAAGCCATGGGCCGGGAAAACGTCTTCATTTTAGGTTTCGGAACCCATCGCGGCACGGTTTCCGCGGCCCGCGTCTGGGAGGGAAGCCGGGAGGAAATGACCGTGCCCGAAGCGGCCCCAGGCAGCCTGGAGGACATTCTCAACAAAACCGGCCACCCTTCCGCGCTTTATTTTTCCGATGAAACAAAAGCGATCGGTTTTTCGGAAGGTTATATCGATCACCGGGCCATCGGCGTCACCTACGCCCCGGAAAACGAGCGGGGCAATTACGTCCCCACCCTCTGGCCCGAGCGCTACGATGCTTTTTTCTTCATCGATAGCACAGCGGCACTGTCCCCGCTGGATCAAAGATAGCGGCCACTTATATCGGCTCCAGCCCTCAACCGCAAACCATGTAACCGGGAAACGCTCGTTTTACCCCGCAAGCATTAGCCATATTTACTGATGAGATGGCAATACCGCCCATACAATTAACAAAACCAATAAATAATGATTACGTTTTCTTTGGATAATTGACAAAATGTATCGGCGCTTTATTATCTAGTGACCGAACGAAAACCGGGATTTTTCGTCAAGGTCAACGACGGAAAAATATTAACCGCAGGAACACCGGGCGTATTTTGAGGATTAAAATTTGAGCCGGACGCAGAGATTTGCGAAAAAGACGGTTTTCGCTCAGCCACTCTCTATGTTGTGTCACCATATATATTGATTGATTTTGGGAAAAAACGATGAAAAGTATAATTATCATGATGGCAATCGTGCTTTTGACATCAGCAAATGCATTTGCGATCCAGGACTTCAAACGGGACCTGTTCACTCAAATCAATGCTGAAATTATAAATGAAGAAGGAAAAGGTGCGGAAAACGACAGAAATGGTCATTCTTACGGCCAAACGGCAATGCAATTCGAAAAGGTACAGAAAAAAATAACGGATATAGTGAATAACAATGACAATTACCGACAGATCCTATCGTGGCATACTGAAAAAGGTTCAGAGTATGCAATGTTTTATGTCGGCACGAAACGGGTCGCTGTTTTTTACAGAGGCGGGAAGATAGCCTTGACACTGCCGCCTTGCTGCGAGCCTATTGAGTTACCTTTTTACTGACTTTTAGATATTTAGTGGCCGAACGAAAACCAGGATTTTTCGTCAAGGTCAACGACGGCGAAAATTTTAACCGCAGGAATACCGGGCGTTGAGGATTAAAATTTGAGCCGGACGCAGAGATTTGCGAAAAAGACGGTTTTCGCTCAGCCACTATTTATTATTACCCCCTGCCAAAACCCGCATTTCCTGCAAACCATTATAGCGGCATGCAAAACTGCTGGTATATCCCCGGAAAAAGCCTTTAGCGATCAGGGCATGCCACTGCTATGAAAAACAACACTTTACCATGACCAACAATTTCAAACCTGCATCTTTACGTAATCCCTATACCGTTAACAGCGGAAACGGCTCAATGTCGGCTTTTTTGCACATCCTCCTTGCAGTTCATTTCAAATTAGTATATTAAACGCCTTTGTGTTTTTTTGAAAGCCGGGGCGGCAAACCGTTCGATTTTTCCCGGATCAAGTAGCTTGATCCGGGCATTCATTGATTGAGTCTTTAAAAACGATCACAAAGGGTAAAAGGAGGAAGTACATGAAAAAAGCACTATCAATCTTATTGGCGGCTGTATTGTTACCGGCATACTACGTGCCCGTATTCGCAGCGGATTGGGACCTGTACGGCAGCGCCCGAATCGCTACATTCTGGACGGATTATGACGAGGACCATGCTTTCGGTCCCGGGGACACCACCCAGTTGAATCATGACCTCCAGGGCAATGCCGTGATCGGTGCCACCGTGCAGAACGGCCCTATCGGCGGCGCATTCGAGTATGGCACCAGCGCAGGCAACGCAAACATCCGCCTGCTCTACGCAACCTTCGACGTGGGCCCCGGCCAGCTCCTCGTCGGTCAGGACTACGGCCCCTTTGCCATGGGCTCCTACATCAGCAACCAAGTCTATAATGAAGACAACAACATGAGCGAGTTCATAGGCGACACCTACCGCCGGCCCATGGTTCAGTATACCGTGGACAATTTCTCTTTTGCCTTGGTTACCCCTGAAAAACAGGATGTCGAGGCAGCGGATGCCGATGACAGCGAATTGCTATTCCCCCAGATCCAGGCCCGGTACCACGCGATGTATAACGGTATCGGCTTGAACATCGCCGGTGTTTTCCAGACCTACGATCTGGAAGACAACACCCAGGCGTGGGACGGTGAAACACTTAATGCATGGGCTGTCACCGCCAATGCCCGATTCACCGGGCTCGACCCGCTCTACATCAACTTCGGCGGATACTACGGCCAGA
>SLJY01000217.1 GCA_007134875.1 Desulfobacterales bacterium | reverse complement strand
AGCTCGAAAAAGTACAATGAATATGAATAGTGGCGGCTATAAGGCGGAAAACCGGAAATGCTGATTTATTCTGAGACCAAAAGAGATTTCAGGAAAGATGTTTTATCCAACCGGATTGAAGAAAAAATATTAACCGCCTACCAGGAGAGAACGGGCAATACGACCAGTCAGAGCGAGATCCTGTCATGGCGAAATTCCATGCAGTATATGCACAATGTTCTGGCTTTGACAAAAATTCCCGATGATACCGGCGTGGCCATCGAATACCGGATACCCCAGTCTTCCAAGCGGATCGATTTTATTCTGACAGGCAAGGACCGGTATCGAAGAGATATGGCCATTATCGTGGAGCTGAAGCAATGGTCCAAAGTCAGCAGGACCGAAAAAGATGCGGTTGTCAGGACGTATCTTCAAAGAGGGGAGTGCGAGGTCGAGCACCCATCCTACCAGGCATGGACGTATTCATCGCTGCTTCATGATTTTAACGAGACCGTCAGAAAAGAAAAGATTCAGCTCCGTTCCTGCGCGTATCTGCACAACTGCGTATCAAACGATGTCATCAACCACTCCTTTTACAACGAACACACGGCCAAAGCGCCTTCTTTCCTGAAGCAGGATACGCAAAAACTCTCTGATTTCATACGAAGCTTTATCAAATACGGTGATGCCGATAAAATCATGTACCGTATTGAAAACGGAAAAATCAGCCCGTCCAAAAACCTGGCAGATCAGCTTGCTTCGCTACTCAACGGCAACCGTGAATTTCTGATGATTGACGACCAGAAGGTCGTTTATGAGACGGTTTTATACCTGGCGAAGCAATCAGGGGAGAACAGCAAACATGTATTGATCGTAAACGGCGGGCCGGGAACCGGAAAATCGGTGATTGCAATCAACCTCCTGGTCGAGTTGACCCGAAGAAAAATGGTTGTCCAGTATGTTACCAAAAATGCTGCACCGCGGGCCGTTTATGAAAGCAAGCTGACGGGGTCGTTCAAAAAAAGCCACATTACCAACATGTTCAAAAATTCGGGCGCTTACATATCCTGCGATGAAAATATCTTTGACGTGTTGGTGGTCGATGAGGCCCATCGGTTGAATGAAAAATCCGGGTTTTTCCAGAACCAGGGGGAAAACCAGATCGGAGAAATCATTCGGGCATCGAAGTTCAGTGTATTTTTTATCGACGAGAAACAGCAGGTTACTTTCAAAGATATCGGGGACAGGGAAGAGATCATTTCCCGGGCGAACCGGGTGGGTGCAAATGTTCAGGAGATGGCGCTTACCTCACAATTTCGCTGTAACGGTTCGGATGGTTATCCGGCCTGGGTCAATAACGTCCTGCGGATCGAAGAATCGCCGGTGGACCCGCTGGAAAGTTTTGGCTACGATTTTCGGGTGCTGGATTCCCCGAATGAGCTCAAGGATTTGATATACCGGAAAAACCAGCAGCATAACAAGGCAAGGATAGTGGCCGGATACTGCTGGGACTGGATCACCAAAAAGAATTCCGGGCCCGGAGAATACGATATCAAAATTGACGAGCACAATTTTATGATGAAATGGAACCTGGCAGATGACGGGAACTTGTGGATACTCAAGCCGGAATCCGTGCATGAAGCCGGCTGTATTCATACCTGCCAGGGCCTGGAACTGGATTATGTCGGCGTAATTATCGGACCGGATTTGATCTGCCGGGACGGTAAGTTGATGACAGTACCCGAAAACCGGGCAAGAACCGACGCTTCGTTGAAAGGCTACAAAAAACTGTTAAAAGAAAACCCTGAACTCGCCGCCAAGCGTGCGGAAAGAATCATCAAAAATACATACAGGACCCTGCTGACCAGGGGGCAGAAGGGTTGCTATATTTTCTGTACCGATCCTGAAACCAATGAGTATTTCAAAAGCCTCTTGCCGCAGCGCAAAGCCTTTTTCCAGGAGGCTTCGGAGGTAGACTGGGGTAATATAGCGGCCGAGGATTCTCCTTCGTGGGGAAAGTACCCTGGATTGCCCCTGGAAGTCGTTGGCAAAAATGATGTTATCCCCTTCGTGAATGCAGTGCCAGTATTTGATTTTGCTCATTCGTTTCCGCCGGTAGGGCAAAAAGGGGCTGATGAAAGCCATGATTGGGTATCATTGCCGGAATATATAACATGCGCGCCGGATTTTTTCGTTGTGCGGATGGCCGGGGAGGCCATGAACAACCGGATTGCAGGGGGTGCCTGGTGTTTGTTCAAAAAAACGCCGGCCGGGGAATGTGCCGGGGAAATTGTTCTGGCCTATCACCCGGATATTGATGATACGGATGGGATCGGGTGCTATGCTATCAGGCGGTATTGGCCCGCTGAAGCGGTTTTGGGTGAGGAAAGAAAGGTGTTGCTCCAGCCGGAAACCCGCACATCCGGATATGCGGATATTGAGATAGCCGGTGATAGCATAGACCGACTTGAGATCCTCGGCAAATTCGTCCTTTCTTTTTAGCAGGCATGCCGGAAAAAATGCAAATGGCTCATATCAGGATAAGCCTTCGGCGGCAAAGCGTTTTCGGGATCAAGCCGAAAAAACGCTTCGAAGGCTAATTCAGCCGACGCAAAAAGCCGCGCGCGCGGATTAGCAGCGTTATGCAGTCTGTTCAATCAACTTGACAGATATAACGGACCTCATTATAATATTATCCATGATAAAGACCTTTAAGTCATCTGGTACAGAAGACATTTTTGATGGCAGGGCTTCCCGGGCATCAAGGAGATGCTGTCCTCAATCTGTTTGGCCGGTTGCCCGCCGAAAGCTGGATCAAATAAACCGAGTTCGAGAGATCAATGAACTTAAAGTGCCCCCCGGGAATCGCCTGGAGCGCTTGAAAGGCAACCGGGAGAATCAATACAGTATCCGCATTAATCAACAATACAGAATTTGTTTTATATGGGAGGAAGGCCATGCCTACGAGATCGAAATCACAGATTACCACTGATGTT
>SLJY01000151.1 GCA_007134875.1 Desulfobacterales bacterium | reverse complement strand
CAATCCGCATTCATAATCGCCCCGGAAGCCGACATGCGGTTTGATTTTGTTGATGACGATAATGCCGTCCGCGCTTCCTGCATGCTTGTCGAGATAAACGGGAAGGCCACTGCCGGTGGTTCCGATATGCAGGGTTTCCATGGAGGACCGTATCGGAGCGTCCATATCCTGTTCCGTAATGCCTATCGATGCCAGTATTTTTTTCTGGCCTTCGGCCGTCGCTCCACCATGGCTTCCCATTGCGGGAATTATGAACGGGCTGGCCCGCAGTTGCCTGAGGTTGAATATGATGCGTTGGACGATTGCCGGAAGATTTGCAATGCCCCGGCTGCCCACCGCGATGGCGATGTGCTTTTTCCCGCAGATTGTTGACCGGATGGCTGAATCCGAAAAATGGCTGTCAATATGTGCCGCGATATCATCGATTACCGGTCTGGGAAAATGCTGCCGCACAACGGCCATTTTGGGAAGGGGTACGTTTTGCAGTTGTTTTTCGATAAAGCCCATTTAAAAAAGCCCTGTTATTTTTTCTCCAGGTGAACAGTCAAAACGGGGATAACTGCCTTTTGGAGCACTTTGTTTGCGGTGGAGCCCACGAGTTGCTTCAGCCGGCCGTGGCCGTGAATACCCATCACGATCAAGTCGGCATTGCGGTTTTCAGCTGTTTCGAGAATGACCTTATCAGCAGGATGTCCAAATAAAACAAGTATCTCGTCTGTTGCCGACCGATTCCTGTCCCCGGTGGCTATTGCGCTTTCCGTAAACCGGGCCAGCGTTTCCTGTACAAGGACATTGTCGCGCCGCTTCCCGGACATTGATTCAAGCGCTTCGTTTGCATGGGTTTGCTTAAGCTCCCGCCATTGATCCGCACCGATAAGGCCTTCCAGTTCATGTTTTACCTGTTCGTATTCAAACTCTCCCATTACATGCAGTACGATCAGGGATGCATTGTACAGGTTGGCCAGGCTGGCGGCATAGGAAAAAGCGTGCAGGGAGGTGTCGGAAAGATCCGTGGTGTATAGAATGTTTTTGATTGTGACCGGTTTGACCTTCATCATTGGCTCTCCTGTAGTGTGTGGGTCGTTGGATAAGCAATTGGTGTTCTATCGGGGGGCAGTCGAAAAGAAAACGCCTGCCTTCATCCGTTCCCTTGAAGTGCATGGGGGCTTCCGGATTTGTTCCCTGTCGATGCCATTGCAGTCCGGTGCTTCATGGGAAAGTGTGCTGCACATTATATGCCGGAGTGCATTGCTGTACGCGGACAAAGACCGATAATTTGCCGCAGGGCTTTCTTTGCGCGGGCCACCCCGGAACGCGGCAGTCGCTTCTATATAAGGATTCTGCCGCTGGGGGTTGCGGTATGGGCTGCGATTTATCGGTGTTCAGAAAGCAAACCAAAATGTTCATAAAATAAACGTAAAGAAGGTGGCTGTTTAGTTTTCGAACCCCGCTATGAATTATATTGTTTTGACCGAACGTTGTTGCTGATCAGAAAACCGGGCCATTAAAGCAAACGCCAGCGTCTTTGTGGTCATTTCGACCGGCAGTGTTTTCATGGTGTGCCTGTGCTTCCGGTGGGTACTTAAAAAGGCATACTACTTGCAATACCGATTGACGGAATGAATGTCAATATTTCTTTACCGAGGAGGTTGCGCCATGCTCGCCCCTGAAACGAGTCTCACCAAACAAATCAAAAGCCTCTTAAATCCCGCCTCCATCGCCATTGTGGGGGCTTCGCAAAACCTGGATTCCATCAGCGGGCGTCCAATCCGCTACCTGCGGGAACATGGCTACAAGGGAAAAATTTATCCGATCAATCCGAAATATGACGAAATAGCCGGGGAAACTTGTTACGCGAGCATAGGGGATGTACCCGATGAGATCGATGTGGCCATGATTGCTATTAACTATAAAATGGTTCTTTCCGTTCTGGAGGCGTGCGCGGAGAAGAAAGTCAAGCATGCGATCCTGTTTACATCCGGTTTTGCCGAAACCGGCGAGGAAGGGCGGAAGCTTCAGGATCAGGTGGCTGAGATTGCGAAAACATCCAACATGAGAATTCTTGGCCCCAATTGCCAGGGGCTTGTCAACCTCGCATCCGGGAATACATCCTCATTCAGCGCATCGCTGGAAATCAAGCCCTTAAAGGAAGGCTCCGTCGGGTTTGTGACCCAGAGCGGCGCCCTCGGTTATTCGATTTTCAACCTGGCGCAGGAGGAGGGGGTTGGTTTCAGCAACATTGTCAGCACGGGCAATGAAGTGGATCTCAACTCGTTGGACTTTATAGAATATTTTATCGAAGATGAAAAAACGAAAGTGATTCTTGCTTACATCGAGGAAGTCAAGGACGGCAGGCGTTTCAGAAAGCTTGCAGACCGGGCTCTGCAAAAAGGAAAGCCCATTATCTGCCTGAAGGTGGGGGTTTCCGAAATCGGGCAGAAAGCGGCGGCTTCCCATACGGCGTCCATGGTGAGCTCCGATACTTCCTATGAGGCACTTTTCAGGCAAAAAGGCGTTATACGGGTCTATGATGTCAAGGAGATTATCCAGGTGGCCCGGGTTGTGGAAAGGCTCGCGGCCATGCCCAACGGCATGAACCTGGGTGTTATCACCACATCCGGCGGGGCGGGGATCCTGCTTGCCGACGAGGCAAGCAGGATCGGCCTGGTGCTTCCGGAAATGGATTATCAGGCCCAGGACCTGTTGAGCGAGGTGGTTCCCGCCTACGGGTCCACAGTGAATCCCGTCGATATTACGGCCCAGGTGATCAACGAAGCGGGTGGGTTCAAAAAAGTTTTGCAGGTATTGATCGACAATCCGGATATCGATGCAATCATCGTTGTAATCAGCATGATCTACGGCGAATCGGGAAGGATTATCGCCGAGGAAGTTGTGGAAGCACATAAAAGCGCCCAGAAGCCGATCGTCGTAACGTGGCCTGCCGGGGACAGGCTGATGTCTGACAACTTTGAAATCCTTGAAGCCGGTAATGTCCCGTGGTGCAAATCCCCTGTGGAAGGCATCAATGCCCTGGGAAAGGTCATGGGTTACAGGGCGTTTTACAACAAATACGGCCTTCAAGGATCGGAAGTCATATCACCGGAAACAATTGTCGGGGACGACAGGCTTGTAAAACTGTTTGCAACCGAAAAAACCGCTTCCGGGGAAGAGGAAAAAACCATAAGCGAATATTACAGCAAACAGATTCTGGCTCAATACGGCATTCCGGTCAATCGCTGTGAGCTGGCGACATCATCCGGGCAGGCGGCTCAACTGGCAGATGATATCGGCTATCCGGTGGTTTTGAAAGTGGATGCAGCAGCCATTTCCCATAAAAGCGATGTCGGCGGAATCCAGTTGAATCTTGGCAGCCGCTTGGAAGTGGAAAAGGCTTATGACACCATCATGAACAATCTCCGAATGCGATCCCTGGACGAAAACATCAACGGCATCATGGTGCAGGAGATGATTTCCGGGGGTACCGAGACCATTGTCGGCATTTCGTATGAACCCAAATTCGGCCCGATGATCATGTTCGGCCTCGGCGGCGTGTACGTGGAGGTTTTGAAGGATGTCGTTTTCCGTTTTGCCCCGCTGACGCATCAGGAAGCCCAGGACATGATTCAGGAGATCAAAAGCTACAAGGTTCTCCAGGGCGTCCGCGGCGAAAAACCCCGGGATGTTTATGCCCTGGTCAATACCCTGGTGAAAATCAGCCGCATGGCATCGGAGTGGGAGTCGGTTGTTGATCAGCTCGATATCAACCCGCTGGTGGTTCTGCCCAATCAGCAGGGAGTAAAAGTTCTGGATGCGCTGATTATCAAGCGCTGACAGGTGAACGAAGGACTCCTTCGGCCGCCTGAAAAACAGTTTGCGGTTTCAGGCGGCTGCTATGGAGTACTCACAGGGCGGAACCGGCAGTATATGTCGGATCGGTTTCTTTGATCCGGATATCTTGCCTGCCGCAGAAGCAAAACCCAAAGGCACCAAAATGGAGGACAGCTTTATGAAAAAAAACTGGTTTGCAAGTGTTCTTGTTCTTTGTCTGACGGCATGGTTGGGAATGAGCCTGTATGGCTGCGGCGATAAGGACGAAGACACGGAGGCATCCGTATGGAGGCAGCCCATGGCGGTCGCCACGGGCGGAACCGGCGGGGTCTACTATCCTTATGGCGGTACCATGGCCGATATCATTGCCGGCCAGGTTGAGGGGATGCGCGCTGCGGCCGAGGTAACCGGCGCTTCCGTTGAAAACGTACGGCTTGTGCACCGTCATGATGCCGAAATCGGTCTTGTGATGGGGGACGTCGCCTACCAGGCGTATCACGGCGAAGGGGACTTTGAAGGAGATCCCCAGGATCTGCAGGTCATGTTCCAGATGTATCCCAATGTTTACCATGTGGTGACGCTGGAGCGCGACAACCTGACCAGTCTCAGCGACCTGAAAGGGGAGCGGGTCTCCGTGGGGGCGCCCGGCAGCGGTACCGAGTACAAGACGAGACTCGTTTTCGGGAGCCTTGGACTGTATGATGAACTCCGGATTGAGCGGCTGTCCTTTTCTGAAAACACCGATGCCTTGCGGGATCGCAATATCCGTGCCGGTGTCTGGAGTGTGGGCGCCCCGACCTCTTCGATCATGGACCTGACGGCCACCCATGACATCAGGATCCTCCCCTTTTCGGAAGAAGAGGTCAAGGCCGTCATCGATGCGAATCCATTTTACAGCGAGTTCATTATTGAAGCTGGCACCTACGACGGGCAGGAAGAAGATGTGCGCAGTCTCCAGGTTGGCAATACGGCCATCGTTCATAAAGACGCTACCGAGGAAGAAGTCTACAAGGTAGTAAAGGCGATTTTTGAAAACCGGCAGCGGCTTGTCAACGTTCATCACCTGGCGGAGTGGACAACGCCCGAATACACAGTGGATACGGCACCCGTACCCCTACACCCCGGTACGATCCGGTATTTCGAAGAAATCGGGATGGATGTTCCCGACCGTCTCAGGCCGTAAATGAACAGTCCGGTGAATAAAAAAAAGGATAAGGGGAGGAGGTTGTGGCTGTATTTCTTCCCCGCCTTTTTCCTGGCTGCAGCCGCGCTGCTTCTGCCGATCCTGCTGCCCTCGGGGGCCCCTGTCGGAAACGGCGGACAGGATGCCGGGCTGGTGGTTGCTTCAGCAAAAGATGAAACAGACAAAATGGTTTTTCCGCTGCAGCGGAATGATCATTTTACAATCGAGTACACCCACTCGGTGGACCGTGCGCCGGTTTGCGAGTACTGGCGTATCGACGAATCGGGCCGGCTTGTGTTGGAAATGTTTGAAAATGAAACGTTTGGTGCGGGACTGGGCGACCAGATGGGAACGCTTGCGACAATCGGGGGCCGCCAGTTTGTGAAAGATATAAACCTCGAAATGGAAAGGCTGCCGCTGCGGATAGGCAGTATTTCGGATCATTTTATTTCGCCGGGCCGGACGCTGCAAGCCGACACCCGACCCGATATACAGCCGGCAAGACTTCTGGACGCATTCGGTGACGGTGAGCTGGTATACATCTACCATGTGCAATAGGAATGCACGATTGAGAAAGCAGCAATCATGAGGGGTGCCAATGAGAGCAATTAACAACTTCTTTGCCCGGCTCGAATATAGTGAAAAATGGATCATTACCATTACCGCTGTGTGCATGTCCCTTTTTCACCTCTACACTGCGGGGATTATGCAGATGACGCCCTGGCTGCAGCGGGGTTATCACCTGCTGTTTGCCCTTATAATAGTGTTTCTGTATTTTCCCATTACAAAGCGGGAAGATCTCAGGTTTTTAAAAGTCATCGATTATCTGCTGGTCGGCCTGAGCCTCGCCACGGTGCTGTATATCCCCCTGAACATGGACGACCTCATATCCAGGGCGGGAATGTGGGACTGGAACGATGCGATCCGGGGGGGAATACTCATTGTTCTCGTGCTGGAGGCGACCCGACGGGTATGCGGCAAGGCGCTGCCGATCATCGCCATGGTTTTTCTTCTTTATGCCCTTTTCGGACACCATCTGCCGGGGCTGCTTGCCCACAGGGGGTATAGTCTGCAAAGGCTCTTTACCCAGCAATACCTGACGATGGAGGGGATATTCGGAACGCCTCTGGGCGTGTCCGCCACCTATGTCTTTGTTTTTGTGCTTTTCGGCGCTTTTTTGCAGAAATCCGGTGCCGGGCAGTTCTTTATCGATATGGCGTTCGCGCTGACCGGCAGAAGCCGGGGCGGTCCGGCAAAAACCGCCGTCATTGCCAGCGGGCTGATGGGGAGCATCTCGGGCAGCGCCGTGGCGAATGTGGCAACCACAGGACCCTTTACCATCAGCCTGATGAAAAAAGTGGGGTACAAACCCCATTTTGCCGGGGCCGTGGAGGCCGCCGCATCGTCCGGCGGGCAGTTTATGCCGCCCATTATGGGGGCCTCTGCGTTTATTATCGCCGAGTTCCTTGGCATTCAGTACATACTGGTTGTTGCGGCAGCAGCAATCCCGGCGTTTTTATACTTTTTGTCGATTTTTGCCAGTGTTCATTTTGAAGCGGAGCGCTTAGGCCTGAGGATTTTGAAAAAAGATGAGATCCCGGACTGGAAAAAGGTCATGAAGGAGGGGTTTTACTTTTTGACCCCCTTGATTCTGTTGATCTACCTACTGGCTGTTACCCGTGTAACCCCCACCCGGACCGCTTTCTGGGTCATCCTGCTGACCATGGTTCTTTCCTGGATCCGGAAGCATCAGCGCATGGCGCCAAGGGAAATCTTCCAGGCCCTGGAGTTGGGGGCAAAAAATGCGCTTACGGTGGTCACCGCCTGCGCCTGCGCTGGCCTGGTTATCGGTGTGATCACGCTTACCGGTATCGGGTTGCAGCTTTCCACCCTCGTGATCGCCCTGTCCGGCGGTATAATGATTCTTGCCCTGCTTTTCAGCATGGTGGGCTCAATTATTCTCGGCATGGGTCTGCCCACTACGGCAGCCTACATTATCATGGCGACCCTTGGAGCGCCGGCCCTTATCGAGATCGGCGTGCATCCAATTTCCGCTCACCTTTTCGTGTTTTATTTTGCCATTATTTCTGCGATCACCCCACCCATTGCGCTGGCAGCGTATACCGCCGGCGCCATCGCGGGGGCCGATGTAAACAAGACCTCTATTACCGCCCTCAAAGTAGCTCTGGCGGGCTTTTTTATTCCGTTCATGTTCGTTTACAACCCGGAACTGCTGATGGAGGGTGCACCGGCCCAAATCGTTTTGGGTGCACTGACTGCGTCGGTGGGCGTTGTCGTGCTGTCGGCCGCCACCATCGGGTATATGAAGATCCGGCTGTTACTTTGGGAGCGGGGCGCATTCTTCCTGGCCGCCCTGTTTTTGATGTACACAGGTGTAGCCAATGATCTGGTCGGTCTGGGAATCATCGCGTTTGTGATTGTGACGAAATTTTTCATCAAAAAGGAAAAACTGGATATACCTATAAAATCACAGAAAACGGAGTAGGGACGGCAATACGATCAAGCTTTCGCAATAAAGCAACGCTGGCTTCCTGCTTTTAACGCTGTTGCGGCAAGGGGGTTTCAGCAGTCGGTTTTGAATGTGCCCTGCAGGTCATTGAAAGATAAACAAGGAGGAAGAAATGGATTTTACATGGACCAAGGAACAGGAAATGCTTCGGAAAACGGTGCGCGAATTTTTAGCCAAAAAGCTTGTGCCGAATCTGTCGGAATGGGATCAGAACCACTATTTTCCAAAGGAAGAAGCCCTGAAACCCATGGGGGAGCTTGGGTTTTTCGGAACGGTGATTCCCGAGGAATACGGCGGGGAGGGAATGGGTTTCGTGGCCTCCATGATCGTGACCGAAGAGATCGCCCGGGCGGCCAGTTCCCTTCGGGTTCAGGTGAATATGCAGGAATTGGGCTGCGCCTACACCATTTACCGGTATGGCAGCGAAGAGCTCAAGCAGAAATATATTCGGAAGCTGGTGCTGGCGGAATATATTGGCGGTTTCGCCATTACGGAACCGGATGCCGGATCCGATGTGATGGCAATCAAATCCACGGCCGAGGACAAGGGCGATCACTGGCTCTTAAACGGCAGTAAAACCTGGATTTCCAATGCCCATGTGGCGGATGTGCTGATTTACTATGCGTATACGGATCCTTCCGCCGGCTCCAAGGGGCTGTCCGCCTTTGTGCTGGAACCCAAGAACCATAACGGGGTTCAGACCACCAAGCTAGACAAGATGGGGTCTCACTGCTCTCCCACCGGTGAGGTCTTCTTAAACGACACCCGGGTTCCCAAGGAAAATATCCTGGGCAAGCCGGGGGACGGGGCGAAAATCGTTTTCAGCTCCCTGAATCAGACCCGGCTGTCGGCCGCGGCCGGCGGGGTGGGCGTGGCGCAGGGGTGTTTGGATGAAATCATCAAGTATTGCAAGCAGCGCAAGCAGTTCGGTAAAACTATCGGTGAGTTTCAGATGAACCAGGAAATGATCGGACAGCTTTCCGCGGAAATCGAAGCCGCCCGGCTGGTGACCTACAAGGCAGCCGCCAACAAGGACAAGGGCAAGCTGAACAACGGGCTGGATGTCGCCCAGGCGAAATACCTGGCCGGTGAAGTGGCCAACAAGGCAGCCGGTTTCGCCATGCGGATCCTGGGTGCGTACGGATATTCGACCGAATATCCCGTTGAGCGGTTTTTCCGGGACATGCCGACCTATTACATGGTGGAAGGCTCGGCCAATATCTGCAAAATGATCATTGCCACGGATCAGCTCGGCATCCGCAAAGCCAACCGGGATTGATCGGAAGCCGCCGCCGGGAGCGGCTATAGTTCGGGCATCCCGGGCGGCGAGTCAACAGATTGTGTTGAATTAAAAAAAATATACACAGAAAAAGGAGGCATCATGGCAGAGGAAATTAAATCACCGATGGCGGGAAAAGTTATATCCATCCTGGTAAGCGTGGGAGACACAGTCGAAGAAGACGATGATATCATGCTGCTGGAAGCCATGAAAATGGAAACGACTGTATTCTCCTCGGCCGATGGGACAGTTACGGAGATCAAGGTTCAGCCGGGGGATAAGGTGGATGAAGACCAGACGGTGATAATTGTGGAATAGCCGGTTATCCCGATACGACAAGCGAGGTTCTGATATGCATAAATATTTCAAGAAAATGGATGTATTCGGGAAGACGCTCAAGGACAAGATGAAGGAGCGGACCCGGGACAACGCAGAGGAAATGACAGCGGCTGAAAAGGAAATCGGCGCGCTGAAGGAAAAAATCCGGGAATTCGGCCTGCCGGGCGAAAAAATCAATTCACGGGGAATGCTTACCATCTGGCAGCGCCTGGAGATTCTCGTGGACGAAGGGACATGGAACCCTTTGCATACGCTGTATAACCCGGCGGACAACGATGACTGTACAACCAACGTGGTCGACGGCCTGGCCCGCATCAACGGCCGCTGGGCGGTGGTGATCGGATTTGACAACAAGTACCTTGCCGGCGCCTGGGTGCCGGGGCAGCCGGAAAACATACTCCGGGTAACGGATCTCGCAAAGCGCCTGAATGTTCCGCTGATATGGGTGGTCCACTGCAGCGGCGCGAAGCTGCCGGAGCAGGAGAAATTCTATCCCGGTCGCCGCGGCTCCGGAACGCCGTTTTTTCGTCATGCGGAACTGGAGCAGATGGGGATTCCCGTTCTGGCCGGCATATACGGAACCAATCCGGCCGGCGGGGGATACCAGTCCATCAGCCCCACGGTTTTGTTTGCGCACAAGGACTGCAACATTGCTGTTGGGGGGGCGGGAATTGTCAGCGGCATGAGCCCCAAGGGGCATTTCGATGTCGACTCCGCCCAGGAGCTTATCGATGCGGCAAAGAAACACCAGTCCGCTCCGCCCGGAACCGTGGATATCCACGCGGATGAGACCGGATTTTTCCGTTATGTCTTTGAAAAGGAAGAAGACGTCCTGCATGCCATGCGGGAGTACATGACCAAGCTGCCTGCATATGATCCGGAATTTTTCCGGGTGGATGATCCCAAGCCGCCGGCGTACCCGGCAGAGGATCTGTATCATCTGCTGCCGATGAATCCAAAGCGGACTTACGTGCTTGAGGAAATCCTCGCACGGCTGATGGACGGCAGCGAGCATATGGAGTTCCGGCCGGATTACGGACCGGAAATGTATTGCGGTTTGGTAAAGGTAAACGGCATGCTTTTCGGCTGCATCGGGAATCGCCAGGGCGTTTTGCCGAAAGGCTATCCGGAATACGCGGATTACCAGGGCATAGGCGGCAAGTTGTACCGGCAGGGGCTCATCAAGATGAACGAGTTTGTTTCCCTGTGCGGCCGGGACCGTCTGCCAATCATCTGGTTTCAGGACACAAGCGGCATTGATGTCGGGAATATTGCGGAAAAAGCTGAATTGCTGGGCCTGGGCCAGAGTTTGATCTATTCCATCCAGCAGACCGAGGTCCCCATGATGCTGGTAACGCTCCGGAAAGGATCGGCAGCGGCCCACTATGTCCTGGGCGGGCCCACTGCCAACCGGCATAACGCCTTTACCCTGGGTACCGCTGCCACGGAAATTTACGTCATGCACGGTGAAACCGCGGCCGTAGCCACGTATACCCGGCGGCTGATCAAAGATCAGAAGGACGGGAAACCCCTGGATCCGACCGTCGACAAGATGAACGAGCTGGTGGAAACATACCACCAGAAGTCGCGTCCCCAATTCTGTGCAAAAACAGGGCTGGTCGATGAAATTGTCGATCTGAAGGCTCTGCGCGGCTATCTGGAAGCGTTTGCATCCGCTACATACCAGAACCCCAAATCGATTTGTCCCCAGCATCAATTGGTGCTGCCAAGAATTATCCGGGGATAAACGGTGACGCACTCGTAAAAAAGTTGTCAACATTGAACTGAGGTAAAACAGGGCGGCAGGCCGTTTGTGAAGCAGCTCTTGCGGGTAAGCGGCTTTGCCGCCTGTTTTAGGAATTGCAGCGATATTTTTTCCACTGCAATGCATGGATTGTGACGGCGTCCTTGTTTCCCGTATGCGGCTGTTACCGCCGTTACGGGCCCGTCAGGGCGTCCATACCGGCTACAAGGAGGATCACGCGACAATGTGGGATTTTGACATGGAGTTGGCTCTTGTCATCGCAGTGGGGGGGCTTGGCGTGGTGTTTATTATACTCATCGCCTTGTCTTTTGCCATAGGGGGGATCCGGATACTCTCGGAGCGAATCGAAGGGAGAAACGACGAAGCCGGGAAGAAAGACGGGTAGCCGCGCAGGCCGGGTGGTGCAGGCTGTGGCAGCCGTTTTTGTCTTGGGAACGTAAATAGGAGGTTTTTCCGTGCTTTTTGGTCTTTTGGAAACGGGATTTTTGTATTTTTACTGGGGCAACGCACTCATGATCCTTATCGGCGGGGGCCTTATTTTTTTGGGCATAGCCAAAAAAATGGAGCCGCTGCTGCTGATCCCCATTGGATTCGGCATTATCCTGGTCAATCTTCCCCTTGGCGGATTGATGGATTACAAGTATGAGCTTCGGGCAAAGGAGGCCGGCATTGTCGGCGAGGT
>SLJY01000199.1 GCA_007134875.1 Desulfobacterales bacterium | reverse complement strand
GGACGGCATGGTGGAAGAGGTATTCAACATGTCCGGTTTCAGCACGATTTTTAATATATATGACACGGTAGAGGCGGCTTTTGAAGAATGATGAATCCGGTTTATCCCACTCACTGACGCTTCCCGCCCGTATGGCGTCTTTTGACGCCTTCATGGCGTTTGTCCGGCAGACCGCTGAAAGCTTGAATATCCGCGCACCGGTTATCTCTAAATTCGAGCTGGCGGCTGAGGAGCTGCTGGTCAATGTGGTGCATTATGCCTATGCGGGTTCCGATGCGCCGGGAGATATTGAAATGCGATGCGGCATGGCCGCCCCGGACATGTTTTGCATGGAGGTCCGGGACAAGGGGGCCCCCTTCAACCCTCTTCAGGCCGGCACCCCGGATTTATCCGGCAGCATGGATGAGCGGCCCGTCGGCGGTTTGGGAATATTCCTGGTGCGGGAACTGGCCGATCGATTGGATTATTACCGTGAAGAAAACACCAATACCATCGTGTTTTGTAAAAGCATCGCACCGCAAAACGGGGCATGAAACGGCGAAGCGCCGAGCTTTTGATCTATTCAGCGCCTGAACGAAAACCGTCTTTTTCGTCAACCTCTGCGTCCGGCTCAAATTTTAGTCCTCCTTCCGCCCCTATCAACGACGTATTAATTAGTATACATTCTGTATACTTCACTATAGCTTTCATCTCCCCGGGAAGGCCAGGTCAAAAACGCCGAATCCGCTCACCCGAACCGTTCACGGACCCTTTCGCCCTTCTTGCAGTTGATGGCTTACCTTTTGCACTCCCCTTTGTCAGAGGGGAATGCGCCTTCGGTTTCAGGCGTTTTTATCACCGGCGCAATTTGCCGCAACCCCTATTCGGCAATCAGACAACAAAATCCGTTTGATAAGGACATACCATCCGAATAAAAGGATGGTTCCCAAAAGCACCGGCTTGAACATCTACCCAACACTACAGCACCTGCGCTTTGCATAGGCAGGATAATGGCAGCGGGCCTGCCATCCGGAATTAACACCCCCGTGCGGTGTTATCGCCGGGCGCAATATACCTGAAGGAGGTTTTGCATGCCATCGTTTTTACTCGCAACCCGCCGTATCGCTCGTTTTGCGGAGAGCCTCGCCGCTGTCGCAATTATCATAATGGTTTTTGCATCAGGGGCTTCCGCCGCCTCTTCCACCGCCTCGGTCACCCTCGCCTGGGACAAGCCGAACAGCAGTGCAGTGAAGGGATATTACATCTATTACGCCCCATCCAGTGATAAAAACGCCTATCGGCACAGCACGCCCATAAAAATCAATGGCGCCGATAAGACCTCGCGCGTAATCGAGGGGCTGACACGGGGCGTGGAATATCGTTTTGCAGCCACCAGCCATGACGGCAACGGCAACGAGAGCGATTTTTCCAAAGCAATCACCTATAAAATCCCTCTTCAGAAAACAACCCACACGGTAAAAGCAACGGCGGGATCGGGAGGCGCCATCGATCCCGGCGGAGAAATATCCGTATCTCATGGCGATTCGCTTTCCTTTTCCATCATACCGAATACCGGATACGATGTCGAAAACGTAAATATCAACGGGCAATGGGTAGGCGCTGTCAGCACGTACACCTTCGACCCGGTGGAGTCGAGTGCGTCCATCCACGCGGCATTTAGAAGCGTCGGAAAAGAAAAGGATGAAAACGGGGAAAACGGGCAAGACGAAAAAGACGAGCAGGACGGGCAGGAAACCGACGACGGAAAAGACGAGAAAGACGCTGAAAGCGGAAAGGACGAGCAGGACGGGCAGGAAACCGACGACGGAAAAGACGAGAAAGACGCTGAAAGCGGAAAGGACAAGCAGGACGGGCAGGAAACCGACGACGGAAAAGACGAGAAAGACGCTGAAAGCGGAAAGGACAAGCAGGACGGGCAGGAAACCGACGACGGAAAAGACAAAAGAAATAAAAAAGACGCTGAAAACGGAAGAGACGGGGAAAAATCCAAAACCGAAAATCCCGTGGACTCCGGAAGGGCATACGCGCACCCCCCGTATGAGCCGGTGATCCTTGAGCCTGCCGACTGCAACGTCGTGGAATACGGAAAACCGGTCAAGCTGATGGCTAGCGTCTACTCCCATCCGGAAGGAAGCGCGCATTACCTTTCCCACTGGCAGATCCGGCGGGTCGAAATGAAAAAACCCTTCTATGAAGCAACCTCCGAAATCGATTTGCTCATCCACGATGTGGACGGGGATCTGAAGGAAGGACTCAGGTACGCGTGGCGTGTTGGTTTTCAGGACATTGATAGCGGGCAGATTGCCTGGTCCGAGGAAAAAACCTTCGTGGTGGGTGAAAAATCGCATCAGAACGGCGCGCTTCCGGTCGAAGCCGGCCGGTCCATAACCGACTATAAAATGGTCTCCTTCGCACACTGGCCCGAAAACGCCTGCTCCAGGAAGGTATTCGGTCCGCTGTTGAATCCGAACCACAGGAAAAATGACTACCGGATACTGGCCTATGACGCCAATTCCGACTGGCGCCCCAGCCCGAGATGGGACGGCGGATACAGGAACTACGGGGACTTCGAGGTCGTACCCGGAAGGGCCTACTGGATTCTATCGCGCCACGGCATGGACCTCGAACGGGAGGGCGTCCCCGTCACAACCACCGAGGACATTTTCGTCGAACTGGACTACAATCCCTCTAACGACGACGGCTGGACGATGATCGCCGTTCCCAACGACGCCGAATACTACTGGGGGAATGTGGAAATCGTCGTTCATGACGACGAAGGAGAGATACTTCACGGCCCCATACCCGTTAGGCAGCTTGCCGAGGACAACCCCTACATCGACACGAGGCTCTGGGAGTGGCAGCGTCGTCCGGATGCCAGCTACGAAGTCCAGGATTCGGTCCGGTTCAGGATGCAGCCCCACGGCGGCTACTGGGCGAGGGCCAGGGCGGAGAATGTGTCCCTTTGCTTCCCCTATGACATGCAGGTTTCATGGGCCAACCCGAAAGCGATGATGAACGGTTGGTTCCATGCCGGCATCGAATGGATCGATGAATACATCATGCCCCGGCCTGCTTATGCCAACTTCGATACAGCCAGGCAGGAAGGCCCCCCCATGCCGGCTGCCGGCCTTGAGGAAACCCCTGATTCCGATTCCGATAAAGACCCGGATGACGGAGATCCGTCATCGAGCGGCGGAAGCGGAGGGGAATCCGGCTGCTTTATCCGGTCGATATCAGGCGGCAAAGCGATCCGTTAAGCAGAAAACATCACGACGCGGCACCTGAAAAGGCACCGGTGGATTTTCCCCGGTGCCTTTTTCACGATCCCACCCGCCCCCTCAACTCCGTAACGGTTTTGCCGGCGACACCCCAGTTGTCGGTATCCACCTCGTCGATTACCACCACGGTGGTCTCCGGGTTTTTGCCGAGAACATCGGCAAGCAAGCGGGTGGTTTTTTCGATCAACTCCCGCTTCTGATCCGGGGTCGCACCTTCCCGGGTAATCCGGATGTTGACATACGGCATGTATATCTCCTTGTAAATTGGATGCGGTAAAATTGAACCCTAACCCAGCGATTTTCAAGTTTGCCGCAGATACGAGGAAGCGGGTGTTGAGCTATAGTAAACTATGCGAAACATCCGCTTACAAGGTAGATGCGGTAAAATTGAAAATCGCGGCTCATATGCCTTCGATTTCGTCGAGCCCCAGCTTCCCGCGCTGCTTCTCGATATGGCGCCGGATCAGGACTGCCGCTTTTTCCGGGTCCGGCTCCACGGCAAAAACCGCTCCCACGGCCCCTTCCAGGCCGGATGTCAGCATTTCCACGACCTTCACGGAGCCGGTAACCGGCGGCATGGGGCCTAAAACCGTGTAAATCCCCGATGCCACGGCATATGCCCCGATAGCCACGGCTTTTTCCGAGTACCACTCCGGGGCGGCCGCGGCCAGGGGAAGATCGCTGATATCCGCCTCCAGGGCGTTGGCCAGGGCGGCCGCCAGCACCAGGATGCGCACGTTGTCCACGCAGGAGCCGAAATGAAGCACCGGCGGGATCCCCAAAGACTCGCACACGCCCCGCAACCCGGCCCCGGCATCGGCCGCGGCCCCGGCCGTCTTGAACCCCGCCTTGGCCGTTGCCACGGCCGCGCACCCCGTGTCAACGACCAGGATATCGTTTTCGATCAGCAGCCGGGCCAGGGTCACATGGCCGTGATCCTGTTTGATTTTCGGATTGTTGCAGCCGACGATGCCCACCGCGCCACGGATGCTGCCGGCCGAAATGGCGTCTATCAGGGGGCCGGGCGACCCGCAGAGCGCGCCAAGCACCGCTTCCACGGAAAAACCGCCCACCGCGTCCACCGGCTCCACGGGGATATGTACGGTGCCGCGATTGACGAAATTGTCAATGGCGCGCTCCACCACCTCGTAGGCCATGTCCCGGGCGTTTTCCGGGTGGAATTCCATGTGGGGAACGCCGGGGAAATGCGCCTTGTCGCTGGTGCTGATCATCTTGGTATGATAACAGGATGCGACTTTTGAAAGCGAAGGCATGATGCACTGGTAGTCGACCACCATCATGTCGACCGCCCCGGTGGTGATGATCAGCTCGGTCATGAGGTGGTTTCCGGCCATGGGGATCCCGTGGCGCATGAGCAGTTCGTTGCCCGTGCAGCAGACCCCGCACAGATTGATGCCGGCGGCCCCTTTTTCCTCCGCCAGTTTCGTCATCTCCGGATCCTGGCAGGCGACGAGGATCATTTCCGAGACCACCGGATTGTGACCATGGACCACCACGTTGACGCTGTCGGCCTTCAGGACCCCGGCGTTGACCTTCGTGGCGGCGGGGGCGGGCGTGCCGAACAGGATGTCCGAGACCTCGGTTGCGATCATGGACCCGCCCCATCCGTCCGAAAGCGCGTTTCGGAGGCTGTGCTCAAGGACGCTCTGCCAGACGCTGTCCACACCCATGTGCGTCCGGTGCATGGCCTCGGCTGTCTCCCGGTCGATCCCCCGGGGCATGATGCCGGCCTTGCGCCAGAGATCCCTGCGCTTCTCCGGGGCCCGAGCCGTGAGCGTCAGCTCCTTTTTTCGGGTGCCGTAATCCTCCTGCATAGCATAGGCCAGTTCGGCGGCGACCCGGAGGGGCTCCTTATCGCCGGTTTCCACGCCGTACTCGGCGGCCACCCGGAAAAGCTTCTCCGTATCCCGGATCTCGTAGCCCGACGCCTTGCTTTCCGCCACGGAGGCCAGCACTTCCACGAGATCGCGGCCGTGGTCCGAATGGGAAGCGGCGCCCGCGGCCACCATCCGGCAGAGGTTCCTGGCCACGATGATATCGCCGTTCGCACCGCACACCCCCAGCTGCGGGCCTTCCCCGAAAGGATCCACGCGGCACGGCCCCATGGCACAAATCCGGCAGCTCAATCCCATTTCGCAGAACCCGCAGTGCGGCTGCTGTGCGTCGTGGCGATCCCAGACCGTCTCCACCTGGTCGTTTTCCGCCTTTTGGATCAGGATCCGGGCGTCCTTTGCAATACTTCTGGTATGGTGATGCGTCATGACGACGACCTCCCCTCTTCCTGGTGATTCATATTCACGATCGCCCGTTTGTGCGCCAGAAGCGGCTCCGTTTCCGGATGGAGCGCCCACGCTTCCGGGCCTGGCGTCATGGACCGGGCGACCCGTTCGGTTTCGCGCTTCATGGCCGCATCCAGCTCACCGAACACGAGGGCCCCTGTTTTGCACGCTTCCGTGCAGGCGGTATCAAGCCCCTTGTGCTGCCGGGCCACGCAGTTGTCGCACTTGATCGCCACGGTGTTTCCGGAGCGGATCAGCGGGTCCGGCCGGTAGCGGATCACCCCGTAGGGGCATGCCATCGCGCACGATGCACAATTGATGCACACATCGGGGTTGACCAGGACGCTGTCCGTTTTGCTCTCCCGGTAGATGGCCCCGGGGAGACAGGCCGCCATGCAGGGTGCGGGATTGCAATGCCGGCACCGGTTGGGAAACCCCTCGTGATAAATCCCCGCTCCCACGTGAATGCGCGGGTTCGGACGGGGCGACTCGGCAAGCGCCCCGGGCAGATCCCCGGACCGGCTGTGGGCCACGGCGCACGCGACCACGCACTGCATGCAGCCCACGCACCGCCGGGGGGAAACGATTACCTGCTTCATGATGCGTCCTCCGTATGAGTAGTGCCGCCATACCGGGCATGCGAGTAAATCGTGGCAAAATTAAGGTCAACAGAGGCCAACTCGCTATCCGAAAGCATCACGGGCATGCGGCTTTGGACCTGGGATGCCAGGATACCCCCGGCATCGATTTTGCCCACAAGAACGAAGCCGATGAGAATGTTATCTTTCAGTACCAGCTTCCGGTAGATTCTTCGCCGCCGGTCTTCGAATACGACCGTCCGGCACGTATCGTCCATATCCCGGTCGTCCAGGGTCCCCCCGCTCATCACGTCAAGGTCGAAAATCCGGATGACGTTTCTGGAAACACTCCCCCGGTAGTCGGTCGGGATGCCGGCCATGTTCATGCCCGCCACCCGCCCCTGGCTCACGGCCTCGGGCCAGATGGCATTGACCCGGTAGTACCCCCGGGCGATATCAAGGCATTCGGCAATGTCGCCTGCCGCGTAGATGTCCGGGCACGAGGTTTCCATGCGCGAGTTCACCAGGATCCCGGTTTCCATATCGATCTTGTCGGCCGGAAGAAACCTGCCGGCCGGCGAAACCCCTTTTCCGATGACGGCCATATCGCAAGCGACCCGGTTTCCATCCGACAACAGGGCTTCGCGCACCCGGCCGTTTCCTTCGAATGCGGCCACGGAAACGCCGGTCCGGACTTCGAGGCCCCTTTCTTCCAGTACGGCCTGGATCATTTTTCCGGCGGTCTCATCCACCTGCATGGACAGGGGGTAGCCCGACCCGATGAGCATGGTCACGGCAATATTTCTGCGCAAAAGGCCGTATGCCGCTTTGAAGCCCACCAGCCCGCCGCCCAGGACCAGCGCGCGGCGGACGTCCGGAAGGCGCTTTACCATCCCTCGCACCTGTGCTTCGGTCCGCATGAAAAAAATATTTTCCAGGTCCGTACCCTCGGCATCCACCGGCCGGGGATCCGCGCCGGTGGCCAGAAGAAGGCGGTCGTAGGAAACCGTTTTGCCGGTGGGCAGCTCTACCTGCTTTTGGTCCGCATCGATTGCGCAAATCCGCTGGCCGAGCATTGCATCCGCCCGGTGCTTGTCGTAGAAATCGCGGCTGCGGACGGGAAGCCTTTCCGGGCCGACCACGCCTTCGAGCAGATGACTGATCATGGGTCGGCAGTAAGGGGGGAGCGTTTCATCGCCATACACCTTGATTTCACCTTCCGGATCAAACCGGCGAATCGATTCGAGGGCGTTCGTTCCTGCGATGCCGTTACCGATGATGACGTATTTCATGGCGTCCTCGGCAAAAAAAGTCCTTTTAGGATGTGGTGGGATCCAGGGGAGATAGGTTATCGTAATATAACTTTAAGTATTATCCCTGAAATAAAACTTGTCAAATCCGACAAACGATATGTCCCCGGCCGACAAAATCCGCTACAATACAAAATCCGAAATGATAGGGATAACCCGTGAAAGATTATCGATTGAACGCTTAGCCAAGATCATTTCGAAGTATCGGCCAAACAAGCGGGAAAGATCACAGTGGAAAAAAATACCGACATAGCACCGGTACTGACCTGGACCGAGGCCGGTGAGAAACGAACGGCCCGGTGGATCTCGGAAAACAGGGATAGGCCGCCCGCGCGGGCGGTTGTGGCGGATGACGCCATGAAGGCCGACACCGCCTTCCGGCTGGCCTGCGAGGGATGCGCGCTGATCTGGCGGGGGGATTTTCAAAACGCCCGGCAGCTTCTTGACGCCCTGGCCCGGCGCGCGGACCGGAAAAAAGACAAAAGAAAAAAAGAACCGGGCAATGCCGCCGAAACCTTCCACCGGCAACGCATGGCCCGCTCCCGGCGCGCCGGGATCCTGGGGATGATTCTGGTGGAAATCCTTCCGGACGGGAGCATTCCCCTCAAGCGCGCGCCGGACGTTCGGCAGGCCGTATCCGGGGCCCTTGGCCCTGTGCTTGAGGCTTCGGGTGAGCCTGACGGCAAGCATTACGATGAACCGCCTGACAACCTCCTCGGGGAGCCTGCGCTCATTTCAATGCGGGAAATCCTGGGCATGATCGGCGCCTATGAATGGCGCCGAAAAGGGATCGCCATCCCGTGTCTTAAAACCCGGATATACCCCCACTACGGCGTCTTTCCGCCTACCCGGTCGGAATACGTGGAACTTGCGGCAACAGCCCCCCTGCCGGCTGAATTCCACCGGCACCCCCCTTCGGGAGGCTTGCCGGGCGACCCTGGAGATCCCTTGGTTCCCGGGGATAAGCAACCGGACCCAACCCCGCTCGCAATGGACATCGGCACGGGTACCGGGGTGCTTGCCGCTCTGCTTGCCGAACGCGGCGTCCCCAGCATCCTTGCCACGGACAACGACCCCCGGGCCGTTGCGTGCGCACGGGAGAACATGCGCATTGCGGGCATAGACGACCGGGTCCGGGTCGTCCGGGCCGATCTCTTTCCCGCACCGGAATCCATTTCGGAAGGCGTTACGGAAGACGTTTCGGGACTCCCGGAAAAATCATCACTCATTATCTTCAATCCGCCCTGGATACCGGCAAAGCCGGTTACCCGGCGCGAAAGGGCCGTGTATGATCCCAAAAGCGACGTGCTCCACCGCTTTCTTTCCGCGCTGCCAAACCGGCTGAAACCGGACGGGGAAGCATGGCTGCTAATTTCCGATCTTGCGGAACACCTGGGGCTTCGGGCCCGCGGCGAGTTGACCGGCGCGTTCAAAAAAGCCGGGCTGAAGGTAATCGAAAAAACCGACGCCCCGCCCGCCCAAAACCGCTCCCGCGACCCGGGCGATCCCCTCCACTTCGCCCGCAGTGCCGAAATCGTATCCCTCTGGCGGCTCGGGCTCCCTTGACACGGGCCGCCCCGGTAATTAGATTATTTTTAAACTATTTAATGTAATAACAATCGATTAATTACCGGGAACCCCGCAGAACGCGGCACCGATCAATCAAGGAGGAATGCGCATGTTGATCTACCATCAGCAGCTCGAGGAACTGGCTAAATACAGGAAGCAAACGGATGAGCCGATGGTCAGCCTCTATCTGAACGTCGCGCCGCCGGAAGACTATAAAACCCATCTCAACTCGATGATCCGGACCACGCGAAACGAACTCAAAGACCGCATGGACAAGGACCGGTTCGAAGCGGTGGACCGGCTCTTCGGCACCATTGAAAAGCACGCGAAAAATACGTTTCACAACCTGAAAAACACCCGGCTGGTGGTCATTTTTGCGGACACGACGGGCTTCTGGCAGGAATACCGGCTGCCCGTGTCCCTTCCCGGGGAGCTGGCGGTGGAACCGGATCCCTATATCCGGCCCCTGACCACGCTGATGGACGAATTCGAACGCTACCTGGTACTGGTGGCCGATTCCCGGCATGCAAGGCTTTTTTCGCTCTATCTCGGCGACTTCGAAGAACACCCGGATATTTTCATGGAAAGCGATGTGCCGGACCGCGTCCGGGTCAACGTTTCCATGGCATCGGGCGGCGGCAGCGGCGGCGCCAAAGTGTACCAGGGATTGGGCGACAAGCGTATCGAGGGACACATAAAGGACCAGATTCACAAGCACCTGAAAGCCTCTGCGGACAAAACATTTGAATATTTCAGGGAAAAGGATTTTACGCGGCTTATCATCGGCACGCCGGACGACAAGAACCGGCCCTGGCTCAGGGATCACCTCCACAGCTACCTGAAGGACAGGCTGGCGGGGGAGTTCAACGCCCGGCCGACCCTGCCGGACAACGAGTTGAAAAACATGGCCCTGGAAACGGCCGCCGCCTATGAGCGGGAAAACGAAAAGCGGATCATCGACACGCTCTTTGAAAAAAGCACGTCCGGCAGCATGGCCGTACTGGGCATCGACCCGGTGATCCGGGCGCTCAGAAGGGGGCAGGTGCATACCCTGGTCATTGAAAACGGATACAAGACCAGGGGCTACCTCTGCCTGAACGACCACAACCTGTCCACCACGGAAACGGCGTGCCCCCTGTGCGAGGCGCCAATGACAGAAGTAGACGATATCATTGACGAAATGGTGGAAGAAGCCATCCTGCACAATTCCGAGGTCAAGCATGTCTTCACGGAGCACCCGGAATTCGAAAAATATCATGCAGGGGCTGTCCTGCGGTTTTCCATGTAAAAAAGCCCGCCCGGGCTGTCGCGGCGGCCCGGGCGGGCTTTTTCTGAATACCGGGTATTGGATTTTTTCGGTCAGTCACCCAACTCGGCCATGAAATCGTCGTACATGGTCTCAAGAGCCAGCTTATGCTTGGCTTCCTCCTGGCAGAGAATCTGAAGCAGCTTGCGGGCATCCGGATCCTCGGCGCTGGCCAGCAGGTCGTTGTAAAATTTAAGGGCCTTTTCCTCGCGCTTCATGGCAAGATGCAGGATCTCCCGGTAGTTCATCCCCTCGTGGTACTCCGCGTCGACGAGGTAGTCGCTGCGCTTGATATCGATGATCCACTTGAGCTTGTAGTCCTTTACGGACCCGGACACGCTTCCCTGCTTGAGATCGTCAAGCATCTTCTTGTGCTTGAGTTCCTCTTCCGCAAACTCTTCGAACATTTGCCGGGAGCCGGCCATATCCTCGCGGCGGGCCGCCGTGGCGTAAAAATCGGAAGCCTCCTGTTCCTTTTCCATTGCAAAATCAATCAGATCGTTCAAATCGTTAAAACCCATTTTTTCACTCCTGTTCTCGGGTGCCGTGAAAACCGTTTCTACCGTGCTTGCCGTCATGCTTCATATAATGTAAAATTTATAGTATAATTTGTCCAAGCAAAAACTGCAATGCAATAAAGATAAACGGCATTGTTACGCAGCCAACCGACAACACGACCGGACACGCATAAGAGCCCGATCCCCATGACCACAGCCGGACACAGAACCCTTTTGTTTCTTCCGCCCGTGCTCGCACTGGGTATTGCATCCCAGATCGTGCAGGTCGTTTTTTTGCGGGAGCTTTTGATGGTGTTCCACGGCAGCGAGCTCAGCCTGGGCGTTATCCTGGCCGCGTGGATGCTCTGGGTGGGTGCGGGGAGCCGCCTGGGCGGGCGAATCGCCGGGCGTTTCCGGGACCCCTTTTTTCCGGCTGCCGCCGTATCGCTTCTGGCAGTGGCGGCACCGGCTGTCACCATTGTCCTCATCCGCGCCCTCAGGGGTTTTTTCACCATCGGTGCGGGCGCGTATTTTTCCGTATACGAAATGGCCGTATCGAGCATCGCGGTCATGGCGCCCACCGGGCTTCTGCTGGGCGTGCAGTTCGTCCTGCTGGCCCGTCTGTGGCGGACCGGCGACAAAGCCGGCGATACGTCCGGCGCGGAAAAAGCATACATCGGCGAAGCAGCCGGCAACCTGATCGGCGGCATCCTGTTCTCCTTCGCCCTGGTCCATGTTTTCAACGCCTTCCAGGCGGTACTGCTTGGCACCGCGCTCATGGCCCTGGCCATCGCAACCCTGATGACCAGCCCTTCCGTCAGAATCGCACCCGCCCGGCCGGGCATCCGAACAACCCTTTTTGCGGCGTTTGCGGCCGGAACCATCCTTTTGCTCTATCTTTCCGGCCCCGTCGACCGGTGGGCCCACGGGCTTCAGTGGCGCCACTTCGCGCCGGGCTACGAACTGACGGAAACCCGGCAGTCCCGCTACGGGACCATTTCCGCGGCAAAGCGGGCGGACCAGTACAGCTTCTTTCAAAGCGGCCACAGGGTCTTTACCGCCGCGGCCCCGGAAGTCGGGCGTCCGGCCATGGAAGAGCAGGAGGCCGTTGTCTTCGCTCATTTCGCAATGGTCCAGCATCCGGAACCAAAGCGCGTGCTGCTCATCGGCGGCGGTCTCAGGGGGACGATCCGTGAGATGGCTATGCATCCGGTGGAGCGGATCGACTACATCGAACTCGACCCCGTTTTGACCGATATCGCCCGCCCTTACATCCATCCTTCAACCGTTGCGGCCCTGGACGGACCCGAAGTGCGGCTCATCCATACCGACGGACGGCATTACGTAAAGCAGACCGAAAACACCTACGATCTCATCATCGCCGATGTGCCGGATCCGGCCACGGCGGTTCTGAACCGCTACTATACCGGGGAGTTCTTCGGGGAAGTGCGGCGCATTCTGAATCCCGGGGGCGTCTTTGTCACCGGGGCCATGTCCACGGCGGACCTGCGGGGAGAAAGGGTCGCCAACCGGAATGCGACCATCTACCATACCATGGGGCGGGCGTTTCCGGAGGTAATCCCGGCGGGCCAGCGCTTTTTGTTCTTCCTTGCCGGATCCGAAAAGGGCCTGGTGAGCGCGGACCCGGAGGTTCTCCGGCAGCGCTACGCCAGGCGGAACGTTGAAGCGGACGGCTTTTCCCCCCGCCACTTCGAGTTGATGCTGGAAGAAACGCCCCTTCGCCGGATGAACTGGATCATCCGCAATCACGGCCGATCCGATGATGCCCATCTGGCGCCCCCGGAAACCGGGCCGATGTTTCCCGGGCCGATCGATGAGCAAAGCAGGGACGAAGCGGCGCTTCCGCCCGTCAATGAACGGTTTTTCATCAATTCGGATTTCAAGCCCATCGGCTATTATCATACCCTGCGGTTCTGGGACGTGCTCACTGCGGGGGAAACGGACCGGGATTCCTTCGGGTGGATTCTTCGGGTGCAGCCCTGGTGGATATTGCCCGCCATGGCGGCATGCATCCTTTTACAGCTTGTATTTTCCGGTGTTTCGTCCCTTTCGGGCCGCCGTATCGACCGGCGGTTTGCCGTGTTCCTGGCGGTATTCACCACGGGACTTTCGACCATGGCGCTCCAGGTGGCCCTGATTTTCTCCTTTCAAAGCCTTTACGGGTTCGTCTACGAAATGATAGGGTTGATAACGGCCCTTTTCATGGGCGGACTGGCCGCCGGAACGCTGACTGGCAGAATGCTGATCCGGCGACGGGCAAGCCTTTCCATACTTGCGGGCATTCAGTTTGTGATTGCCGCGTTCGCCCTGCTGGTGGGTCTTTTGCTGCCGCACGCGGGCGCTTTTGCGCAGCCTGCGGCCGTGGCGCTGGCGATAGGCGGGCTCACCTTTTTTTCCGGCGCGTTAAACGGGGTCGATTTTCCCGTTGCGGCAGCCTGCTGCCAGTCTTTGGACCCGGACCCGGAAAAAGCGACCGGGATCGTCTACGGCGTCGAGTTGTTCGGCGCCTGCGCCGGGGCGCTTGCAGCAAGCGTCGTGGTGGCACCGGTGCTGGGGATCACCGCCGTGTGCATCCTGGCCGCGGCAGGCAATTTGACGGCGTTTATTGCCCTTGTTATCGCATCCGGAGCGATGACCGGCACTAGGGCGGGCGGCGTGTTTTTGTAAAAAAGCAATCGGATAATTTCGTTGAAGGGGGATCGGGCCATAGGATATGCTGACGAAGAAAGCGCATCGTTGATTTGCTGGCGCAAGGAAACGCATCATTTGAATTGCCTGCAACACATACAAAAGATCAATTCCGCCGGATTACCAGCACATTATTTATCCGCCACGCGGTCAGATTAAAAAATAGGTTGATAACGCTCCCATGGGGTAATTATATTTATGAAGCGCTTCCTTCGTCAGCACATCCTATGCATTCCGCGTTCATTTGCCTTCCTGCGGGGTGCAACGCCTGACAGCCCGACCGAAAGTAATAAAAAGAAGACCAATGAACAACATCTCAGATCATTCCAAAAAATTATCCCGAAGGGCGTTTTTACAGGCAGGCCTGTGCGGGGCCTGCGCCCTGGGCATGTTCGCGCTGCCGGGGATTGTCCGGTCGGCGCGGGCGGACTCTCCCCGCAAGGGGTTTACGAACCCGAGGCCTTCCGAGTGGTACAAGGGACTTGAAAACGGCCGGATCGAATGCACGCTCTGCCCCGTGCAGTGCCAAATGCGCCCGGGGGAGCGGGGCAAATGCCGGGTCAGGGAAAACCGGGACGGACAGGCTTATACCCTTGCATGGGGCAACCCGGTTCTCGTCCAGACCGATCCCGTGGAGCGCAAACCCTTCTTTCACGTACTGCCGGGCTCCCGGGCTCTTTCCGTCTCCACCGCCGGATGTCCCCTGGAGTGCCGGTTCTGCGAGGTGTGGGACTCTGCCCTGGCCGCCCCGGAAGAAGTCCACGCCTACGATCTTTCCCCCGAAGAAGTGGTGGCGCACGCGAAATCGGCGGGCGCGCGGGCGGTCTCCTGCGCGTTCGGCGAACCGGTGGCGTTTTACGAGTACATGCGGGATATAGCGAAAAAGGCAAAGGAGGAAGGGCTCATGAACCTGGTTCACACCAGCGGTTACATCAACCGGGAGCCACTGGAGGAGATTGCAGGCATGATCGATGCGGTCAATGTCGATCTCAAGGGCTTTGACGAATCGTTCTACCGGGAAATGACGGGGGGCGAGCTCTCCACGGTCAAGGAGACGCTTCGCATTCTCGGGAAAAATGGCGTTCACATCGAAATCACCAACCTGGTGATCCCGGGGCTAAACGACGACCCCGGCCAGGTGGCGGCCATGTGCGAGTGGATCCGCGACGAACTCGGCGCGGGCGTGCCGGTTCACTTCGCACGGTTTTACCCCCTCTACAAGCTCGCCAATCTGCCGCCAACGCCGGTATCCACCCTCGACACGGTGCGCAAGACGGCCCTGGAAGCGGGCCTTGAACACGTTTATGTTGCGCGGGTCACAGGCCACGAGGGAGAAAACACCTTCTGTCCCGCCTGCGGGGAGAAAATCATCGACCGGATGGGATTTATCATCGAGCACATCCACATGGAAGACGGGCGCTGCATCCACTGCGACACCGAAATCAGCGGGAAGTGGGTGTGATAAACCCTTAAATATTAGCGATCTGACGGCTTTGTAAAAAGTTCAAGATCAAGACTTGCGCGATTTCGAAGGATACAGCGTACCTGGCGTACGTGTATGTCTACAAGGCGCAAGCCGCAAATTCTGGAAAATCGCGCGTAACGCAGATATTGGACTTTTACGAAGCCGTCATTCTTCGCTTCATGGCCTCGTACTGGGACAGGGAGCGCCGGTCCAGGTTTTCAATGCCCGTATCCTTTGCCCAACCGATGGCCTCGACAAACTCCTCCGGCGTGATGGCCCTGGCGATTTCCGGATATTCGAACGCCCGATGCTCCACCCGGTACTGCGACATGATGTTGACGTAAGTATCGGCCGACAGGTTCTCCGCCACCCACCGGACGAAATCCTGGGTTCCGGCGACCCGGTTGGGCATGACCAAGTGGCGCACCATCAGGCCCCGGGTCGCGGTGCCACGGGGCTCGACGACCGCGTCGCCCACCTGCCGGTGCATCTCGATGATGGCCGCCTTTGCTTTTTCCGGGTAATCGTCGGCCGCACCCGCATAACGCTCCGCCTCCTCCGGGTCCATGAACTTCAGATCCGGCAGGTAGATATCGACGATGCCGTCGAGCATCCGGATGCATTCCGTGCGCTCGTAGCCGCCAGTATTGTAGCACAGCGGCAGCCGGAGGCCTTTTTCGAGCGCAATGCGGGTTGCATTGAGGATGTTTGGCATCACGTGGGTCGGGGTCACCAGGTTGATGTTGTGGCAGCCCATGTTCTGGAGGTCGATCATCATGTCCGCAAGCTGTTCGTCCGAAACCTCCCTGCCTCGGCCCTCGTGGGCGATGGGCCAGTTCTGGCAGAAAACGCAGCGAAGGTTGCAGTTGGAAAAAAAGATCGTCCCCGACCCCCGGTTGCCCACCAAGGGAAGCTCCTCGCCGAAATGGGGCTGGCGGCTATAGACCATCAGCTGCTCCGTGGCGCGGCATATGCCCGTTTCGCCCTTTCTGCGGTTTACGCCGCAGCGCCGGGGGCACAGCTCGCAGTTTTCAAAAAGGGCGTAGGCCTGCTCGACCCGATCTGCCAGAACCCCTTTTTCCTCCAGCAGGGCGTAACCCGGGCGCCAGGAATCCGCATTTGCAGCGGCCCTGCTTCTCCCCATGCCCCCCACGGTCGATCCCGGCACCAGCAGCAACGCCCCGAACGCCATGAATTGCTTGAGAAAATCGCGTCTTGTAGCGCTCATGGTCTTATCCCCATGCAACAAATAAACAACGCCTAATGTCTATTCGGTCGCCCCGGGTCCACCCAGGGGCCGGAATGCTTTCTTGCTCGCCCCGCAAACGGGGCACTTCCATTCCTCCGGCAACGCTTCGAAATCAACCCCCTTGGGGACCTTCCCCTTGCGGTCTCCTTTTTCAGGATTGTAAATGCACCCGCAGTTGGCGGTCTGGCACTGATACATTTCCTCTGGTTTGGGCATGGTGTATACGACGCCTCCGTACGGTTAAATTTTATAATTTTAGAATAAAACCTTTTTCGGAAGCATGCAAGGGGTGATCCTGATCATTCCAAATCGAAATCGCTGTCGAAATCGATTTTGAAAGCACCTCCCCTTACCGGCACGGCATGCTGCGGCGGTGTCAACCGCAATCCGATAAAAAGCCGATTTCGATTTGGATTTGGATTTCGATAACACCCCGATGCGGAGCAGCAACTTCCCGCATGCGATTTTCCCGGAATGATGGTTGAGTGGCAAACCCTTTGACAAGTCGCTTCCGGGAGAATTATACATAGTGACCGGATAACAAGCCAAGGCGTAGGGATTTTCAAATCCGATATTCCTGAGACGTTGCGCGCAGGCGTAAATATTGTACTTTACGAGGTCGTCAAGTCAGAGCGGACGGTTTTTCGCACACGATCCGTACGATGAAACCGTCCGCTTTTTTTATTTCTTCATGATAGTAAAGGGCCGATGGATATGGTATTATCAAAGGTTATGATGCAACATACAACGATACGGAGACGGTTACGGATAACACGGATATGGCGCCGGTAATCGAGGTGGAAAACGTATACAAGTCCTTCGGCCCGGTCCGGGCGGTGAACGGGATCGACCTGAGGGTGGACGAAGGGGAGTTCATCGCACTGCTGGGGCCCAACGGCGCCGGCAAGACGACCCTCGTGGAGATGCTCGAGGGAATCCAGACGCCGGATACGGGAACGATCCGCGTGCTGGGGCTTCCATGGGCTGGAAACGAGGACGTCCTGCACCGCTTTATCGGCCTGAGCCTCCAGGAAACCCGGTTTATCGACCGACTGACCGTGCAGGAGACCCTGCGGATGTTCGCCGGGTTCTACGGGCTTGGCAAAAGCCGGGTGCATGAAATCATTGATACGGTGAACCTCGCGGAAAAAGCCCACGCCTATACCATGAACCTTTCCGGCGGGCAGAGGCAGCGCATGGCCCTGGGAATCGCCCTGATCAACCGGCCGCGGATACTGCTTCTGGACGAACCGACCACGGGACTGGACCCCAATGCAAGGCGCGATATCTGGTCGATTCTTCTGGATCTAAAAACAACCTCCGACACGTCTTTGGTTCTGACCACCCATTACATGGAGGAAGCCGAACAGCTTTGCGACACCATCATGATAATCGACCACGGCAAGGTGCTCCGGGAGGGGACCCTGGAGGAACTTCTGCGTGGAGATACATCCGCAAAGATCATTTCCTTTTCCTTTGAAAACCCGGACCCGCACCGAAGCCGCATCGAAGAAGAATGCCCGTTTCCCATCCACTGGGGCGGAAAAAACGGGCGGGCGGCCATCACTGTGGACAGTATCGAAAAGGAGCTTCCGATATTTTTCGACTTCATCAACACCCGGGGCCTTCGGCTGCAAAACATGGAATGCCGCAGAAAAACCCTGGACGATCTTTTCACGGCAATGACGGGAAGACGGCTTGCCGGGTGAGTAATGACGGCTTTTAACGAGTGCACCATGAATCCCTATATCAACATCACCCAATTCACTCACCTCATCGTCGCGCACACGAAGGAGGTCACCCGGCAGCCGGCCGTCCTCTTCTGGGGCATCGTGTTTCCGATCTTGCTGTCCATCGGGCTGGGCTTTGCATTTACCCGGGACGCTGAAACCGTCCATACGCTGGGCTGGGTCTCGAATGCCGAAAACGGCCCTGTCGATGTGGATCCCGGGTTCGTGCGGTGCATGCTGGGGGGTTCGGAAGAAGCGTCCGGGCGAAGCCTGGCCTTCAGGGATGACGGGACCTTCGGGCTGACGATCCCGGATGACAAGCTGGGAGACACGATCTTCATCTTCGAGCCCGGCACCTGGGAGGCGTCCGTGGTGCGCCTGAAGCAGGGGCGCATCAGCCTCATCCTCGAAGCAAAACCCGGTAAAGCCGATGGCGGCGGTCCGGTCTTTCATTTCGACCCCCAAAACCCGGAGGCCCGCCTGGTGTGGCATACCCTGTCACCGCTGCTGGCATCGTCTTCAACCTCAGAGACAGGGGACAATGAATCACGCATTGCATCGGTTTCGCCTTTGGCGCTTCCCGGAACCCGGTACATCGATTTTCTCATCCCGGGGCTGATCGCCATGACCGTAATGATGTCGTGCATGTGGGGAATCAGCTACGGCATGATCGACAAGCGATCCAAGAAGCTGCTGCGCCGGATGGTGGCCACGCCCATGGTGAAATCCCACTTCCTGGCCGCACTTATGACGGTCCGGATCGGAATCAACATCGTGGAGGCGGTGCTGCTGGTATTTTTCGCATGGCTCCTGTTCGGTATCGTCATCCAGGGCTCTTTCGCCGCCCTGGCGATAATCTTCATGGCCGGGAATATCGCTTTTTGCGGCATGGCGGTATTCGTATCGTCGAAAACCGCCAACACCGAGGTGGGAAACGGCATGATCAACGCGGTCGTGATGCCCATGACGCTTCTTTCGGGCGTCTTTTTTTCCTACCACAACTTTCCGGAATGGACCATCGGCGCCATTGAGAAGCTTCCCCTTACGCTGATGGTGGACGGCATCCGCGCCGTATTCACAGAAGGCGCCGGCATCGCAGAAACCGCACCCGCCGCGGCAGGGCTTTTTGTCATCGGCGCGGTCTTTTTCACTGCAGGACTGAAAATCTTTAAATGGCACTGAAAGGTACGACTTCCATGCGCACCCTCGTACACATCACCGACATCCACTTCGGAAAGCTGACCCCCGGGGCAATGGAAAAGATGGAAGCCCGAATCAACGAAATCGCCCCGGACATCTGCACCGTGGGCGGCGATTTCACCATGCGCTCGCGTCCGCGGGAATGGACCGGCGCGCGCGCCCTGATTGAACGACTGCCGGGGGTTGTGCTGGCCATTCCCGGCAACCACGACCTGCCCTACGTCAACCTGTGGGAGCGTTTCCGGGACCCGTACCGGCGGTTCCGGCGCTATATCCACGAAAATCCGGACCCGACCTACATGGACGACGAAGTCGCCGTCATGGGCATCAACACCGCCCGCTCCTGGGTGCCCCACTACACCTGGAAGGAAGGTGCAATATCGGATGGCCAGGCCGCGGCGGCAGGCCGGTTTTTCCGGCAAGCCGGAGAAAACCGATTCAAGATCGTCTTTGCCCACCACCCGTTTCTGCCGCCCCCGGACAGGCCGCGCACCTACCTGGTCCGAAACGCCCCGGCCGCCCTGTCCGTCTTCGAGGACGCCGGCGTGGACATGATTTTAGGCGGCCACCTTCACCTGGCTTACAGCGGCGATATCGCATCCTTTCAAACCCATATCCGCCGGCCCATGACCTGCATCCAGGGCCCGACCGCCACCAGCAGTCGCCTGCGCGACCGGGAGCCCAACGGCTTTTTTCATCTCCGCATCGAATCCGGCCGAGCAGAGGCCACCTTCTGGCAATGGTCCGGCTCCGGGTTCAGAAAGGTTAGGGGACGTCCTTAACTTATTAACTTATTGCAGCACACGATTAACAACAAGTTAGATTTTGGAAATATTATCGGGCTATAGCAAGCGCTGAAAAGTGTATAGCAATAAGTTAATAAGTTAAGGACGTCCCCTAACTAACGTCTCCTGATCCAATGGGCAATTGCACAAAAAACAATAATCTATTATAATATATCCTATGATCAGAATTCAGAAAAAAATCTCCATAAAACGGTATGCAGCAAGGCCTCATAAATAGAAGCAAAACCGAATGAAACAACGAATGACAGAAGAAAACGAACAAAAAACCGCCTCATCGGATGCCTTCCGGGATGCCCTGATATCTTGCGACGAAGAAGCCGCCCAGCGGATCCTGTCTGACTTCACAAGGCAGAACACCCCCCTTGAATTCGTGGAAACAGTGATCGTCCCGGCGCTGGACGACATCGGCATGGGGTGGGCAAATCAGGACTATTCCCTTTCCCAGGTCTATATCAGCGGCCGGATCTGCGAAGAACTGGTGGACTCGGTTCTGGCAAAAAATACCGGGTTTCGGAATCCGGGGCCCAGGATGGCCATCGTTGTCTTAAACGACTATCACGGCCTGGGAAAGCAGATCGTTTATTCCGTCCTGCGGGGAGCCGGATACGACATTCTGGATTACGGGCGCATGGAAACCGGCGACCTGGTCCGGCGGGTGGTCGAAGATCGCCTGGAGTTGCTTTTCATCTCCGTTCTGATGATCGCTTCGGCCATGGAGGTCAAAGAGGTTATCCACCGGCTTCGCAGCGAACAGTGCAACACCCGGATCGCCGTCGGAGGAGCCCCCTTTCGTCTGGATGCGCAGCTCTGGAAGGATGTCGGCGCGGATGCTGCGGGGAAAAGCGCTTCAGACGCCCTGCCGATCGTCCAAATGGCAGCGGAAGGACGCCTGTGATGAGCCTGCAAACCGATAGGCAATATACAATGACCCCCATGGAGCGCATGCTCTGCGCCATGGATCATAAGGAACCCGACAGGGTGCCGTTTTTCCTTCTGCTGACGACCCACGGGGCCAGGGAAATGAAGATGCCCATCAGGGACTATTTTTCCAACGGGGAAAACGTGGCCGAAGCCCAGCTGCGCATGCAGGAAAAATACCGGCACGACTGCCTGTTTGCGTTTTTTCACGCCCCGATGGAAATCGCGGCCTGGGGCGGAGATGTCGTTTATTTTGACAACGGCCCGCCCAACTCGGGAAGGCCCTTCATCGACAAGCCCGCCGCACAGATCCCCCGGCTGAAACCGCCCGGTATCGAAGGTGCCCCGGGACTCGGGGAAGTGCTCAAAACCACGCGGATTCTCGCCGAAAAAGCCGCGGGAGACATCCCCGTGATGGGCGTGGTGATCTCCCCCTTTTCCGTACCGATCATGCAGATGGGCTTTTCCACCTATATCGAACTGCTCTACCGGGAGCCGTCGCTTTTTTGGGAGATGATGGAAATCAACGAAACGTTTTGCGCCGATTGGGCCAACGCCCAGATTGCCGAAGGTGCCACGGCAATCTGCTACTTCGACCCGGTAGCATCCCCCACGATCATCCCCCGGAAGCTGTATCTTGAAACCGGGCATATCGTGGCAGGCCGAACCATTGCACGGATCAACGGGCCCACTGCCACCCACCTTGCATCGGGAGCCGCCCTGGAAGTAGCAGACGACATCGCGCAAACGGGAACCGCGGGGATCGGCGTCAGCGCGGACGATAACCTGGAAGCGCTCAAACAAGCCTGCAAAGGGAAGCTGACCATTATTGGCAATCTCAACGGCCTGGAAATGATTCGCTGGAGCCGCGGGGATGCGATCTTCGCCGTCCGGAAGGCCATTGCGGAAGCGGCGCCCGGGGGCGGTTTCATTTTGGCGGATAACCACGGGGAAATTCCCTGGCATGTGCCGGAAACCGTTCTTTCGGCCGTGTCGGAAGCCGTACACCGGCACGGCGGCTATCCCCTAATATAGCTACCCCATTCAACGCTGATAGGATGATTCATTGAACAGCACGTCACCCAGGCAAACACTGGCGGTTTGCGAAACATACCGAAAAGAAATCGAAGCACTGGGGCTTTTGTCAAAGTATCCCGACGTGAGCGTGTTGTTTTTCAAGGGCCGCTGCGGCATGCATCCGGCAAAGTTGAAAGCGTTGAAAAACACCGATATACCCGGTCTTCCCGCCGGGGTCACTTTCACCGAGAACCCGGTGGATGAGCTTCATGTCGCCGTGGGAGAGTGCATCGCCGAAATACCGGCAAAGCATCATATCATCGGCGGGCAGTCGAGGTTCCGGATAAAACACTGCCTCCATCTCCTGATCAGCCCCGATCTGGCGGACCACTATGCCCGGATGGGCTACTACACGCTCACCCCCGGTTGGCTGGCCCGCTGGCGGGAAATCATTTCGGGCTGGGGGTTTGACGAACAAACGGTCAAACCCTTTTTCCGGCAATGGTCTTCCGGAATCCTGCTGCTGGATACCGGCGTCGATCCCGCTGCCACCGAAAACCTGAAAGATTTCTCCGATTATATCGGGCTCCCGTGGATGGCTGTGCCGGTGGGGACGGATTATTTCGAACTTCTGGTCATCAATGCCATCCTGAAAATCCGTATAGAAGACAAACCACCGCCGGATGAATCGGAAATCAACCGTAGCCGGAAGGAACTGGCCGATTTTCTCATGGCCCTGGACCTGCTCAACAAGCTGGTGCGGATGCGATCCGAGGACGAGGTGATCGACGGAATCCGGGAAATGTGCATGATGCTTTTCGCCCCGTCATCAGTCCATTTTACCAGGACTGATGACGCTCAATACGAAAAGCGGCGAAAAGACCCCGTTTCACCTGATAACGGATTCACCCTGTCCATCGACGGCGGCGGCGGAGCCATCGGCGAATTGACAATTGCCGGCGTGGCAGTGCCCGAACATATCGACCGGTACAAGAAACTGGCCGCCAGAATTTCCGGGATATGCGGACTGGCCATTGAAAATGCGCGCCATTACCAGTCCGTTAAAGATCTTTCGAATACGGACGGATTGACCGGACTGGCCAACCGAAGGCGCCTGAAGGAGCACCTGGAAAAGGAATGGCAGCGTATGGCGCGCGACGGCCGCCCGATTTCCCTGGTCATGGCGGATATCGATCATTTCAAGGAGTACAACGACAATTACGGGCACCAGGCTGGAGACGACGTCCTTCAGCAAGTGGCCCGGACCCTGAAGGAGCAGTGCCACCGGCCCGGGGACCTGGTTGCGCGCTACGGCGGGGAAGAGTTTATCCTCGTGCTGCCGGAAACCGACGGAGACGGGGCGATGAAACTTGCGGAAAAAATCAGGCGCGCAGTATCCGGTCTAAGAATCGAGCAGGGCGACCACCTTCCCTCCCTGTACCTGACGGCAAGCTTCGGCGTTTCCAGCGCCATTCCGAATCCCGGGTCCGCCTCCGACGAGTTGGTTTCCCAGGCCGACAGCGCTCTCTACAAGGCCAAGCAGGCCGGCAGAAACAAGGTCCGCCGGGGAATTGGTCAGGGAATTGGGGGACATCCTTAACGTATTAACTTATTGCGTAAGAAATTCTTACCACCCGTCGACACCCAAAAATGCTGCCTAAAATATGCACACCGTGAATATATCTGTTTAATAAGTTAATAAGTTAAGGACGTCCCTTAAATATGAACTATTATGCCTATCATACTGCCGGTTATGCGGTGGGTGCGCTGGCGGGGCTGGCGCGGGCGAATTTCCGCATTCACGGGGAAGAAAAGATTCCGAAGGGGTCGCTGATTTTCGTCATCAACCACTTCACCCGCATGGAGACCATCTTTCTTCCCTATTTCATAAACCGCATCACCGGGCTGACCGTCTGGAGCCTTGCGGACTACGCCCTGTTCAAGGGGAACTTCGGCAAACTACTTGAAAACCTGGGCGCGATGTCCAACAAGAACCCGGACCGCGACCGGCTTATCGTGCGCTCGCTTCTGACCGGCGAGTCCGCCTGGATCATATTTCCCGAAGGGCGGATGGTGAAAAACAAGAAAGTCTACGATGCCGGCGGAAAAAACGAATCGCGCTTCATGATCCTTTCCGCGTCCGGGTTGCACCCGCCCCGCACCGGCGCGGCCACGCTCAGCCTCCGCACGGAATTCTACCGCCGCCGACTGGCCGTCATGGAAAAAAACAACCCGGAAGAAGCCCGGCGAATATTGGACCGCTTCGGTATCGAAGACCCCGAAGCGATTCATCGAACCCAGACACATATCGTCCCGGTAAACATCACCTACCACCCCATGCGCGGCCGGGAGAACAACCTCAACCGGCTGGCCGGACTGCTCATGGGCGAGGTTTCCGGGCGGATGACCGAAGAGATCATGATGGAAGGCGGCATGCTCCTGTCCGGCGTGGACGTGGACATCCGCTTCGGCGATCCCATCCGGGCGGCCGGATACATGAACTCCCGGGCCGTTAAGGCGGACATGGCGTCAAACGAACCCATCGGATTCGACGACCCCATCGCCTCGCGCCCCATGCTCCGAAAAACCGCCCTTCGCATCATGGGCCGCTACATGTCCGCCATCTACCGGATGACCACCGTCAACCCGGATCACATCCTGGCAACTCTTTTGAAACACTTTCCCCACCGGACGATCGGTGAAAAGGATCTCCGGCGCCGGGCATTTCTCGCTATTGCAACGATCGATTATCACAAGCTGGGCATCTTCCGCCACCAGAGCCTCTCCCGCAATCCCGTGGGCCTGCTCACGGACGATCCCTACGGGCGCATCGACAGCTTCATAAAGCTGGCCGTGGAAAAACGCGTGCTGTCCGAAACAGACGGCCGGCTGAAAAAAATCTATGATTTCGAAAAAGCCCACGGCTTTCACCAGATCCGCATCGAAAACCCCATCGCGGTGGCGGCCAACGAAATCGAGCCCATGGACGATCTGCAAGAGATGCTGAAAGCCATCGCCCGGCAGCCGTCGCTCCGCATCCGCTATCGGATCCGGCGCCATCTCCTGGAAAAGGGAGATATCGATTTCGAAAAGGACTATTTCCGGTTTGCGGAAAAAACCGCTGCAAAGCCCAAGACGGTGGGATCCCCCTTTTTTATCCGGGGAATCCGCCGGGATATCGGGGTGCTGCTCGTGCACGGCTACATGGCCGCCCCCCTGGAGGTGCGGGCCCTTGGCGAGCGGATCGCGGCAAACGGATACCCCGTATACGGGGTCCGGCTGCGGGGGCACGGCACCGCGCCGGAAGACCTGGCGCAGCGCGCCCACCTGGAGTGGGCCGAATCCGTGGCCGAGGGCTACGCCATCGTGTCGAATCTCTGCAAGACCGTGGTGGCCGGGGGGTTTTCCTTCGGGGCGGGGTTGGTTTTAGACCTGTGCACGCGCACGGACAATATCAGGGGGGTGTTCGCCATCTCCGCGCCGCTCAAACTCCAGGATTTTTCATCGCGCTTCGTGGGGGCGGTCCATTTCTGGAACAACCTGGCGGGTAAGCTCCATGTACCGTTGGCATCCAAGCGCTTCGTGGAAAACAACCCGGAAAACCCCCACATCAACTATACGCGAAACCCCATTTCAGGGGTTGCGGAAATGGGTAAGCTCATGGGCCAGCTCGAGACGAAGCTTTCCGCCATAACCATTCCGGCGCTGATCATCCAGAGCGACCGCGACCCGGTGGTCCACCCCGCCGGCTCCATGCGCATATTCAAGGGTATATCATCGGAAGACAAGCAATACGTACTGGTCAATACGCCGCGCCACGGAATCGTCAATGGAGAGGGCTCGAAAAGGGTTTTTCATGCGGTGGAAGGTTTTATAGCAGGTCTTTCGTCACCACCTTCTCCCGGAGAAGGCGGCGCTGCTCGGCAAAACAGTAGCCCATGATATCGTCGCAGACTTCAGGGGCGTTTTCGAACCGAACGGCCACAAGCACCCGGCCCAGGGGATCGTTTTCCACGCGCAGGACGGTTGCATCGCAGGTAATGGTCTTTTTGACCGGCTCGGGCAGGGCCACCTCGAAAACCAGGCGCTCCCGGCGGTCCACCGTTTCCTCGGTCATCACCAGCATGCCGCCGCTGCTGATATTGATCCCTTTTGCGCCGTGTTTTTGACGGTTTTTCTTCCGCTCGTTTTTCCGGTACCAGGTGACGGCAAGCCGGTCGGCCGGGCTCCGGAAATACTCCCGCTTTTCCACGTGCTGGACCAGGTCGCGCACGGTAAGCAAAAGCGCGTTGGGTTCCGGCGCTTCTTCCACGGTGCAGATGAGGGTGACGATCTCGCCGGTTTCGATAAAGACCAGGCAGTCGGCCGAATAGTCGAGTTTTCCGGCATCGATACGAAAATCCGGCCCGAACCGGATCTCCAGCGACGGTGGGTCGGTATTGATGGCCATGCCGTTTTGCTTGACGATCTCCCCGGAGGCGGTGCTGAAGTTGACCGCCACCATGATTTCGTCCGGCAGGTTTTCCAGGTAGCTGGTTGCATCCATAAGTTATCGAAGTCGTTCAAACCGGCATGCTATGACACTGGCCGCGCATACCAGAAAGGGTTACAGGGTATCTGCTTCATATCGAGACTTTTTCCGGGTGCATTAACTATTTAGTTTAACCACAAACAGCATCTGAAATCAATTTCTTTTTCCGCCCGAAGCCTTCCTGCCCGCAGTGCCCCGCCGCGCTGCGTGTTTTTGATTGCGCCCGGGACCTTTTTTGCCTATAATTCAAAAAATTTCCCATAAACCGCCGGCATCCGAATCATCACCTATTACCGGACCCAATACCGGCAGCCCCTGCGTCGTTCCTTTCAGCGCCGGACGGTTTTATCATCTGCAATACAGCGGAGCAGTATATGATACAAACCCGGTTTTCCTCCATAGAGACCCTGGAAAGCGCCCCCATCGGCATCTTCATGTCCACGCCGGAAGGCCGCTTCGTGTATGTCAACAGCGAAATGGCCCGGATGTGCGGATACGAATCCCCCGCTGAGCTCATCGAAACCGTAACCGACATCCCGTCGCAGCTCTACGCCGACCCGGATGAACGGATCCTGTTTACCGCCCCCCTGGACGCCTTCGGGGAGGTTGTCAACTGCCAGTACCGGCTGATGCGCCGCGACGGGTCGGCCTTCTGGGTATCCTCCAACGCCAGGGCCATTAAAGACGAAAACGGAAGAGTATCCTGTTACCAGGGCTTCACCATGGACATCGACGCCCACAAGAAAGCCCTGGACGCACTTCTCGAAAAAGAGATCTCCATGCATCATGTCATCCAGGGATCGCCGGTTGCCCAGTTTGTCATCGGAAAAGACCACAAGGTCCTTCACTGGAACCGGGCATTGGAGCTTTTGAGCGGCATCCCGGCGGAAGAAGTGATCGGAACGGCGAATCATTGGCGCGCTTTCTACGGCCATCCGCGGCCGTGCCTGGCCGATCTTCTGGTAGAGGGGGACATGAACGGAATCGAATCCTGGTACGCCGGTAAATACAGCCCTTCGAAACTGAGCCGCGGCGCCGTGGAGGCCACGGATTTCTTTTCTATCCTCGGCGAAAGGGGCAAGTGGCTTCATTATACAGCCGCCGCCATCCGCAACGCCAGCGAAGAAATCATCGGCGCCATAGAAACCGTCGAGGATGTCACCGAACGCCGGGAGGCGATACAGGCCTTGGAGGAAAGCGAGGAAAGATACCGGGAGCTGGTGGAAAACTCCAACAGCGTGATCCTCCGGATGGATGAAAAGGGAAACGTCTTGTATCTCAACTTCTTCGCAGAAATATTTTTCGGTTTTCAAACACATGAAATCAAAGGGCAAAACGTGGTAGGGACCATTGTCCCACCCTATGACAGCGAGGGCCGGGACATGGCCGAAATGATCCGGAACATCGTCCGCTACCCGGAGCAATACACAAGCAACATCAACGAGAACATGACCAAAACCGGCCGCCGTGTCTGGATATCCTGGACCAACCGGGTGGTTACGACCCAAACCGGTGAAATCCGTGTCCTTTGCGTCGGTCAGGACGTCACCGACCGCAAGCAGGCCGAAGACGCGCTTCGGGAAAGCGAAAAACGCTTTTCGCGGATATTCCGGTCCAACCCCGCCCCCCAGGTCATTTCCCACATCGACACCGGGTACATAATCGATGTCAACGACCGCTGGCTCGACATGCTGGGCTACACCCGGGATGAAATGGTGGGCCGGACATCCAGGGAGGTGGGGGGAGCGGGTATATGGGCCGATCCGTCCGAGCGCGGCCGCATCGTGGCAAAGCTGAAAAAATACGGTCGTTTTCAAAACGAACCCGTCGAATTCCGAACCAAATCCGGCCAGCCGATACTGGCCCTGTGGTCCGCCGAGGCGGTGGAGTTTGCCGGCCGCAGGGTCATGCTGTCCATGATCTACGATGAAACCACACAGAAACAGTCCGAAAAGGAGCGCGAACAACTCCGCACCCAGCTCATCCATGCCCAGAAAATGGAGTCCGTCGGCAGGCTGGCGGGCGGCGTGGCCCACGATTTCAACAACATGCTGAGCGTTATCCAGGGCTACGCGGAAATAGCCATGGGCAAAGCCTCCGCACCCGATCTCCACCAGGACCTCGAAGAGATTTTAAATGCATCGCACCGGTCCGCAGCCATCATCCGGCAACTGCTTGCCTTTGCCCGCAAACAAACCATCAGCCCCCGGATGCTCGACCTGAACGACACCATGGAAAACATGCTCAAAATGATCCGGCGGCTCATCGGCGAGGATATCGAGCTATTCTGGCAGCCGGGCCCGGGGCTCTGGCCGGTGAAAATGGACCCGGCCCAGATCGACCAGATCGTGGCCAACCTGTGCGTCAATGCCAGGGATGCCATCGACGGCGTCGGCAAGCTGACCATCGAGACGGAAAATATCCATATCGATCCCGATGACCTATCCGCGTACAAGGAATTCCGGCCCGGAAAATACGTCATGCTGGCCATCAGCGACACCGGTGAAGGGATGGATGCCGGCACCCTGGAAAACATCTTCGAGCCGTTTTATAGCACGAAGCCGACCGGAAAGGGGACCGGCCTGGGGCTTTCCACCGTATACGGCATTGCCCGGCAGAACAAGGGATTCGTCAACGTCTACAGCGAACCGGGAAGGGGGACCACATTCCGGATCTACCTGCCGCGCCACGAAGGTGAAAAAGCGCAGGAGCCGGCGCCGTCTTTCGGCAGGACCCGGGGCGGAAGCGAAAACATACTGGTTGTAGAGGATGAGATGTCTATTTTAAAGCTGGCTGAAACCATGATCGGAAAGCTGGGATACAGCGTGCTTTCGGCCAGCACGCCGGGGGAGGCCATGGAACGAGCGCGGGAAAACCCCGTAGATCTGCTGATCACCGACGTGGTCATGCCGGAAATGAGCGGCCGCGAGCTGGCCGAGCGCCTCCAGGAGCGCTATCCGTCGCTCAAAACCCTCTACATGTCCGGCTACACAGCGGACGTCATTGCCCGTCAGGGCGTTTTAGACGACGGGGTGGCCTTCATCCAGAAGCCGTTTTCCTTCCGCGAGCTGGCCGAACGGATCCGGGAGGTGATCGATGAATCCGGGTGATGCAGGGTTGCCGTTCTGAAACGCTTTATTGGAGCGGGAGATTACAAATCAGCAGTTCCGGAAAAATGCAGAGCAGCTTTTATAGTATTCCGGAAGGTTAAAAACGCTCAACCACGTGCTTCGGCGCAACAGCATCGACAACGGCGACCAATCGATTCCGGCTGCGAAAAATACAACCCCGGATTCACCCCCCCATCCAGACCCTCTTGCCGATTCCGACCTCGACGCGGAAACGATTTCAACCGATCCGAATATCGCCGCCACCATTCCACCGTGGACCGGTAAAGCGAAAAACAGCAATCTTCTTCACAGACTGTCGCAGAAAATGTTCGACCTGGTCTTTACCACCGACATGGAAGAACATTTCAAGTCCATCAAGGCTGCCTTCCAAGAAAAAAAGCAGCTTTTTTTTTGCTTTTTATATGAAAGGAATGGTACAATACGAAAAGCAAAAATAAAACTAATCAGAAGTATCGCAGGCAATGGCCTTTCTGGATTGATGCGAATACCTGCAGATAGAGAACCCGACGTCTGCTTCGGATGCTGAAGAGAATGTTAAGGAGGGTTTTGCGTGAATGAAACATCGTCAATTGATTATGTCGGCAGCCTTGTAATGGCGTTAACCGGAACATTTGTTGTTTTTCTGGTTTTAATCCTTGTTGCCGTTATCATTTCTCAACTGAGCAACGTTTTGTGGCTCTGGGAAAAGCCGGAGCGTATGCTGCCGGGAAACTGGGCCAGGAGAAAAAAAGACGGTGACGGGGACAAACCATCGGGCGACGTGGGCGGAGAACGCTCAGAGAGCTCACCGGGTTTTCAATTCCCGACTTGCGGTCATACCTATCCGGAAAATAACCGCGAGATCGTCGATGCCTGGATGCCGATGTTCGAAAAAATGGGGGATTCCTTCCGACTTATGGATCTTTACAAAGAGGCCAGGGAAAGCGGCCTTCCCCATCCGCATCTGACCATTTGCCGGCTCAGAAGGGAAAACTATCTAATTCAGGTTGAAAATCAATTATATACCTTCAGACGCGAGCCGGAAGAATAACCGCGTGAAAACCCAACTTCCTGTACCGTTTCACCCAGAGCCGTTAGAGATGTAACGGGATAACCGATGAAAACGGTTTTTACCAGGAAACTGCGCACGCCTGCGCACGCCGATGAAAGGAATTTTACCGGAGTCCGTGCTGTGTTGGCTTGGATATAATCCCGTTTTGATTGAAGAAGCTGAAAGCAACTGAAGAAAGGGAACTGTATATGTTTGGGCTTATTGAAACCGGATTCGGCAACCTCACGTTAGGCAACCTCGGTATGCTCCTGATCGGGGCATTGCTGATATGGGGCGGCATTGCAAAGAAAAAGGAGCCTTTGCTTCTCGTTCCGATCGGGTTTGGCGCCATAATGGTAAACCTGCCGTTGAGCGGGCTGATGATGCATACCCCGGAGGGGCTGCCGGCCCTCGGGGGCCTTTCGGAAGTTGCATCCGGAGAGATTGGTTTACTGAATCTCATATACTATTACGGCCTGTATACAAAGGTGATTCCGTTGCTGATTTTTCTCGGCGTCGGTACGATGATGGACTTCCAGCCCACAATTGCCCGCCCAATATCGCTCGTTTTCGGTGCAGCCGCCCAGATCGGCGTTTTCATCATTTTTCTGGCTGCTTATTACAGCGGATTTTTCACGCTTGAGGAGGCTGCCTGCGCTGCGATGATCGGCGGGTCCGACGGCCCCCCGACCGTTTTTGTTACGGTTGCGCTGGCACCGCACCTCCTTGGACCCATCACCATGATTGCATATGCTTACATGGCCCTGGTGCCGTTGATTCAGCCGCCCGTTATCCGGAGCCTGACCACGCAAAAAGAGCGTGCAATGGAGATGAACCAGGAAGTGCGTGAGGTGTCAAAGGGTGAACTGATTCTTTTTCCGATCCTGGTGTTTCTGGTTTCAACGCTTCTCGTCCCCGGCAGCGCACCGCTTATCGGCATGCTCATGTTCGGGAACCTGCTTAGGGTAAGCGGGGTGACAGAGCGCCTTGCCATTGCCGGGAGCACGATGAACGATATTTTGCTCGTGCTGCTCGGACTGTGCGTCGGTGCACTCATGCCGGCCCAGGTGTTTTTTGACCCAAGAACGCTTCTGATGATTCTACTGGCGATATTCGCTTTTGTAATCGGCACTGCGGGAGGCGTAATAACGGCAAAAATTCTGAATCTTTTCATAAAAGACAAGATCAACCCCATAATCGGTGCAGCGGGCGTTTCGGCCGTACCCATGGCGGCCCGTGTCGCCCACTCGGAGGGGTTGCGGGCCAATCCCAACAATTACCTGATCATGCATGCCCTTGGTCCCAACATGGCCGGCGCCATCAGCACTTCCGTGGTTGCAGGCGTTTTCCTGGGGATGATCGGATACTAAGCGATTCCTGCAAACAGAAGCTGATCATATCCAAACAGCAATTCACGGCGACTGATTTGAGCCGTCAAAATCAAAGGGCCTGATCTTTGTCTTTCGCAATGTTTTTGCTTTCCATTCCTTGATGCACTCGTAAAAAGCCGCGATCTGACGGCTTTGTAAAAAGTTCAAGATCAAGGCTTGCGTAATTTCGAAGAATGCAGTGTACTTGGCGTACGTGTATGTTTACAAGGCGTAAGCCGCAAATTCTGAGAAATCGCGCGTAACGCAGATATTGGACTTTTACGAAGCCGTCAAATTTGAGCCGGACTCAATAATTAGCGAAAAAGAAGGTTTTCATTCAGTCACTAATGGTCGTATTGTCCGGACCGTTCTGGCTAAGCTCAACCCGGATGTTGTTGTTGGACATGGTTACCTTGGATAGATTGTCTACGAAAACATGCACGGTTGTAACTCCTTTGTATTCATTCTTCGATTTGCCCGGCCGTCCCGCCCGTCTGATCTACCGAGACGCTTTGCTGGTGCCGGTACAGGTTGTAGGCGATATACGATGTGCTGAGGATAATCATGCGGGTTTCCCTTATGGTTTCGGCCCTGTTTTAGAGGTCCCGCAGCATAGCCTTAAGCCCCGCAGCGGATGCGCGAGCCGGTATCGCCGGTGCGGGCGTAGCCGCGGGTCCCGTGGT
>SLJY01000178.1 GCA_007134875.1 Desulfobacterales bacterium | reverse complement strand
GGGAAAACGGGGCGGCACTACAGCGTCTTTTCCGTTGAAAAGGTCCGGGGCATCGTCCGGGGCACCACCCGGAAAAAGACGTATCATCCGTTTGAGCATTTTCAGGATGATGTTGCGGATTCGGGAAGCTACTTCCTACGCAGGCGCACGGCTTCGGCCAACCAGCCGCCCGAAGTTCTGATCAGTTTCGGATATCCCGAAACGGAAGAGATACAAAATGAAACCCTGTCCATCGAGCTGCTGTGCACCAACGGAGAGCAGCCCGCAGCCCTTCAGGCGGGCGATATATGCAAGGCAACAAGCACGTCGCCGGAGCGCTGCACCTTTGGCAATATACGGTATCCGACCAAAACCGCCTACCCGCCGCTGGACCGGAACCTGTTGTGGCGTCTGCTTTCCCACATGTCGGTCAACCTGCTTTCCGTGATGGACGCCGGCAACCTCCGGACCCTTTTGCGGTTGTATGTGGATGGATCCATGCAGGACCAGGGAGTGGTTCAGGCCAATCTCAAAAGGGTCAATGCAATTGCCGGGGTGACATGCAAACCCGGCGACCGGGTCATCAGGGGCGGGGTCATCCGGGGCTTTGAAATTGCAATCCGGATTCATTCCGGCGGCTTTGCTTCCCCCGGGGACTTCTTTTTGTTTACCGCTGTTTTGGACCGGTTTTTTGCAGAATATGCCGGGTTTAACAGCTATACCCGGTTAACCGTGATCGACGAGCTGAGTGGGGAAACAATCCAATGGCCTATTCGAATCGGCAAACAGCGACCTCGCTGAAAAACCAGCTGACAGAAAAGCCGAAACAATACGGCTATTTTCAGGTCATCCGGCTGCTTCGGCGCATTGCGGGAGAAAACGTGGAATTTTCCCGGTTTCTGCGGGATCATGTCCGGATCCGTCCGCTCCTGTCACTTGGTTTTCCGGAAACCGATGTCTGCGATATCCGGGATATCTCAACGGCGGATTTTCCCTGCTTTGAGATCACGGCCAGTTTTCTCGGGCTGTACGGCCCGGCATCGCCGCTTCCGACCTATTACACGGAAGAACTCATCTCGGAATTCATCGATGAGGAAAGCGTAAAAAAGGACTTTTTGGACATCGTAAACGATCCGGTGTTCAAACTGTTTTATGAAAGCTGGAGCAAATACCGGCTTTTTGTAAAGATCATCGATGAAAATGATCCGGATACCTATACCCGGCTGTTTGCTTTTATCGGGCGCTCCGAAACGGCGTTTCGCCGGAATCTGCCTGAAAGCAGGGCCCTTCTGCGGTATGCCGGATTGTTTTTATGCCAAATCCGATCCGCAGAGGGGCTGAAAACCCTGATTGCCGATTTTTTCGGCCTGCCCGGCGTTGAAATCGAGCAGTGCGTTCCCAGAAAAGTCTTGATCAACAGGGATCAGCAATGCCTGATCGGCCTTCAGGCCTGCAAAATGGGCATAGACAGTCATATGGGATCGCAGATTCTCGATTACAGCGGTAAAATCCGGATCCGGTGCGGTCCGGTGGATCCAAAGCGGTTTCATGAGATTGCGCCGGGCACAGATTTCTATGAGCAGCTGGTCCGGGTGGTCAACGCCTACCTCGATCAACCCCTGAGCGTGGATGTCCGGTTGATCATTTCGCCACGGGAAATTCATACCACCACGCTGGGCGGACCGACGTGGTGCAGGCTGGGGTATCATACCTGGCTGACACCGGAGGGAGAACAAGGATGCGATGCCGGCCCGATCGAGCCGAATGCGCCGTATGAACTTCAAACAGGCACCGCCTGACAACTGTTTCGGAAAGAAAGGCAAATACAATGGACCATGATATAAAAACGTTGTTTTCCAAGCTCAATGAACCGGGTACCAACGTGCTTCACAACGCTGTGGGGCTGTGCGTATCCCGGACGAACTACGAGATCACGGTGGAGCATTTTCTGGTAAAGGCCCTGGAAGACACCCAGGGCGATATTCAGTCGATACTGCGATATTTTGAAATCGATCCGGCCCGTGTGAACGCCGCGCTTGCCGACGCGCTGGAGGACCAGAAGGCCGGCAATCCGGGCAAGCCGACCTTTTCTCCCCTGCTGGTGGAACTGCTGGAAAAAGCCTGGATGATCACCTCCATCAATCTGACGGCAACCCGCATACGCACGGGAGCGGTTTTCATGGCGCTCCTGTCGAAACCTTCCCTTTTCGGCTCCGGCCGCTACGTCGATCTTCTGAAACCCATCAGCAGGGATACCCTTTTGAAGGATTTCCGGAAAATCACGGACAGCAGCGCCGAGCAAAAGGCCGATTTTCCCCCGGTCGCCGGGTCATCGGAAACCGGGGAACATCACTCCGCCGGGGACGGATATCTTGCCAAATACTGCCAGGATTTTACCGCCAAAGCGGCGGAAGGGGGCATTGATCCGGTATTCGGCCGGGAAGACGAAATTCACCAGATCATCGATGTGCTGGCCCGCAGGCGGAAAAACAATCCCATCCTGGTGGGGGAGCCGGGCGTGGGGAAAACCGCCGTGATCGAAGGGCTGGCCCTTCGCATAACGGAAAACGACGTGCCGGAAATGCTTCAAAACGTTACACTGCTGGGCCTGGACCTGGGGGCTCTCGAGGCCGGTGCCGGTATGAAGGGGGAGTTCGAAAACCGTCTCAAGGGGGTGCTCGGTGAAATCAAGGCCTCGGAAAAACCGGTTATCCTTTTTATCGACGAGGCGCATACGCTGATCGGCGCCGGCGGCGCGGCCGGGACGGGCGATGCCGCGAATCTGCTGAAACCGGCGCTCGCCCGCGGCACGCTGCGCACCATCGGCGCCACCACCTGGGCCGAGTACCGCCAGTATTTCGAGAAGGATCCGGCGCTGACCCGCCGCTTTCAGCCAGTGAACGTGGACGAACCCTCGATCGACAAGGCCTGCCTGATGCTGCGCGGCATCCTCGGCCCGATGGAGGCGCATCACAAGGTACGCATCTCGGACGAGGCGGTGGTGGCCGC
>SLJY01000224.1 GCA_007134875.1 Desulfobacterales bacterium | reverse complement strand
TTGGCGAAGTGTAGCAAGTCATCCTGGATTGTTTGAGCGGAGCCGGAGGCGAAGCGAGTTTCCAGGATGACGCGGAACGAGCCATAGAGATATCCCAAACCCTCACAGTTGCCGAGGGCATCCCCACCACCCCCCAACCCCATAGGAATTATCCTTTAACCATCACAAGGTCGTCCGGGTTTTACCAGGGCATTCATATTATCGCCAATGAAACAGGAAGCTTTATAGCTGTATGCAGGTAGACTTTACGCGGCGGGGGGAGTCTCTATCCTTCAGCCTTTTCCCCGTATAGCATAAAATATACCAGCGGGACGATCAGAAGCGTGAAGGCCGTGGAGACGAAAAGACCGAAAATGAGCGCCCAGGCCAGGCCGCTGAATATGGGATCGAGGGTGATAGGCCATGCACCCAGCATCGTGGTTGCCGCAGTGAGGAGAATCGGCCGCATACGCACCGCCCCGGACTCCAGAACCGCCTGGCGGGCTGGCGCCCCATCCGCGCGCGAGGTCCGGATGAAGTTTATCAGAACCAGGGCGTTTCGCACCACGATACCGGCCAGCGCGATCATGCCGATCATGGCTGTTGCGGTGAAAAATACAGGATTGTCAAATCCCCCGACAGGCCGGTCCACAATCAGGTTGAGCAGCCAGAAGCCCGGCATGATCCCGATAATCGTCAGCGGAATCGACAGCATGATCACGATCGGCAGCAGGTAGGATGCGCACTGGTAGACGAGCAGGGCATAGATGCCAACCAGGGCCGCGGCAAAGGCAATGCCCAGATCCCGGAACACGTCCACCGTGATCTTCCATTCGCCCTCTCCGCGCCAGTTTACGGAAAAGCCCTCCGGCAGGGGATTGTCCCGGAAATGTTTCTTGAAGTTCAATATGGCATCGGTCGGCCCCTTGCCCGCCATCTCCGCGGTCACGTAGACCACGCGCTCAAGGTTTTTATGATGGATGGTCTTGTCCGCGCTCGTTTCCTCAAATGCCCCCAGTTCGCCAACCTGTACGATATCACCACCGGTTCCGACCACGCCGATGGCTTCCAGGTGCGCCTGGCTCGAGCGAAACCCGCGCGGAAGCCGCAGCACGATCGGCACCTCGTTTTGCTCACCAGGCATGTGAAGCGTTCCCGCCTGTATGCCGTCCGTTCCCATCCGCAGTGCCTGCGCGATGGCTTCGGCACTCACGCCGTTCAAAGCCGCTTTTTCCCGGTCCACCCGGAAAAAGAGCCTTTTTACAACCGCTTCAACGGATTCGTCGATATCGACAACCCCCTCTTCATTTTCCATTCGTTCCCGCACGATCCCGGCCGCATGGATGATATCCTCGTAGTTATGGTGGGGAGACCCATAGACCTCCGCAGCCACGGTCGCCAAAACCGGCGGGCCGGGCGGGGTTTCAACCAGCTTGATATTGGCGCCCGTGCGATTGGCGATTGTGTCGATATCGTTTCGGATGCGAAGCACAATGGAATGGCTGTCGTGCTTCCGGTTTTCGTGGTGTACCAGGTTGACACGGATATCGGCCTGGTAGGCGCCTTCACGCATGTAATACTGCCGGATCATGGCATTGAAATCCATGGGGGACGGCGTTCCAACAAAGGAAGTGAAGTCGGCAACCTCGGCCTGGGTCCGAAGATAATCCTCCACCTCCCGGACGACCGCGTCGGTTCGCTCCAGGGTGGCATTTTCCGGCATGTCGATGACCACCTGGAATTCGTTCTTGTTATCAAAAGGAAGCATCTTGAGCGGTACGAGGCCGGCTGCGGGCAGGAAGGCGGAGATCGCAAAGAGCAGGGCGGTTACCGCCAAAAGCGCGAAGGCCCGTGCCCTGGAATCGATTAGCGGTCCCATAACGCGGCTGTAGATCTTATACATCCGGCCTTCGGTGATTTTCACGGGGCCGGCTTCGGCCGGGCTCACCCGGAGCATCATTTTGGCAAGGCTTGGTGTGATGGCAAGCGCCACCACGGTGGAAAAAAAGACCGCGGCCGGAACGTTCACGGCCATGGGGGCCATATAGGGGCCCATCATGCCGGTAATATAAAACATCGGCACAAAGGAGACGATCACCGCAAGCGTGGAAAGCACCACCGGCGGCATGATTTCTGCCATTGCGGCAAGGATCGCCTCTTTAACCGATGCCGCCTGCATCTGCAAGTGCCGGTAGATGTTTTCGACCCCCACGATGGGGTCGTCAACCAGCAGGCCGATGGTCAGAATCAGCGCAAAGAGCGTCACCCGGTTAATGGTGTAGCCCATGTACATGTTGAACAACAGGGTGAGCGAATAGGTAATGGGCACGGCAATGGCAACGATCAGGCCTTCCCGCCACCCCATGACCAGGGCGAGCAGGCCGATGACGGTGGCGATGGCCAGGGCCAGGCTGGTAACCAGGCTGTTGACCTTTTCGTTGGCGGTTCGTCCATAGTCCCGCGTGATGGAAACGTCGATGCCGTCGGCAATCACGGAACCTTTCAACGCTTCGACGGTTGCGCGAACCTGCCGGGCCATGTTCACGGCATTGGTCCCGGTTTTTTTGGCCACGGCGACTGTCACGGCCGGGTAGGATGCCGGAAATCTTTCAGACCCGGGGCCGAAGCCGATCCGGGTGTAGCTGTCCACTTCGGCGGGGCCGTCGATGATACCGGCGACATCCTCCAGAAAGACCGGCCGGTTTTCATGGACGCCCACAACGAGGCGCTTCAGTTCATCGATGGTTTCCAGAAACGGGCCCGCACCTACGGCGATGGTTTCATCGGATTGTGAAAATCCCCTGGTTTCCATCTGCACGTTGGCCCCGCGTATCGCTTCCCGGATCTGCACGTGGGAAATCTCCCGGGATGCCAGAAGCGCCTTGTCCGGGTAAACGTTTGCGGTGCGCGGTTCCCCGCCGTGGATGGTGATCCGGGCGGAGTCGGGGATTTTCTGGAGGTGGTCGACGATTTCCTCGGCACTCCGGTAAAGTTCGTGCGTTCCGTGCCGGTCGCTG
>SLJY01000165.1 GCA_007134875.1 Desulfobacterales bacterium | reverse complement strand
TCGTGACGAAAAGGAACGCGGCATAATTTGTAACTCCTTGTAATAATAGATAATATTACAAGTCGCCGCGAAAATTTTTTCCTAAATGTCAAGAAAAAAATTTAATTTTTTTGATTTTTTTCACCGCCTTGTTCATGCAAAAACCTAACAGGACAACACTGAAAAATACTGGCTATAGACGATCGGGGAGCTGGTATTTTATTTAAAAGAAAATGCTCATAATAAGCCAAAAATCGGTTTTCTAAAAGACCGGCGTCAGCAATACATGATAATATATATTACACTATCATCTCACATAGCCCAGCTTAAAATACTAAAAAATAGGTTTTTATTACCCCCCATAATAAGCACTTCAGCGCTTACTTGTCAATGTTTTTTTTAACATCCTTTACAGAGGTAAACAATGTACACACCATGCCAATACCAACGTTTCACACAAAGCACAACGCACTCATAAAAAGTCACGATCCGTTATTACGCCCGTAAAAAATATAGATCCGAGGCTTTATAAAAATCTCAAGATCAAGTCTTGACGCCTTCGCAAAAAGTCAAATATCTGCGTTTCGCGCAGACGCAGGTATTGGATTTTTTACAAAGGCGCCTGAATTGAGGCTTTCGAAAAGCATCCCGGCCCCTGCAGCTTAGCGGCTGTTCCGGTCAGACGCTTTTCGTCTTTTTTTCCTGCGAACCGATTCCAGCCACTCGGCCTGTTCCTGCTGATAGTCCTCTTCTGACTGGTACCAGCGGGAATAATCGGCATCCCGGGATATAGGCCGCTTTCCCCGAATTTCCCGAAAAACGGAAATTAGCTTTTCCACGCTGATTCCGCTTGATTTTTTCCGCACCATGATCATCACCGAAAAATCCTGAAATATCTTTTATTGAAAGAATAAGCAGCCTGTACCCCCATGACAACCGCACACATAAAACAAGTTGCTGCCGCCGTAAACCCGCCACGACGTCCTCATTCAGCAATGACAAATCCCGTTTTACTACTCCAGGAATTCTTCAGGAATCTGCGCCACCGGGATGGGTTCGGTTTTGTGGCGGTTGGCTCGGTTGAGGCGTCGGTAGAGGGACAGGACATCTTTTTGGCGGCCGGTGAGCCGGTCTTCATCCTCGCCGCTTTCGACAAATTGCATGGCCCATTCCAACTCGTCGTAGGATGCGCCCAGCTGCTCCTCGTCGCTCCGGCTGTCGTCAAACAGTCCGTCGGTGGGTACGGCATCGGTGATTTCCGAAAGAATGCCCATTTCCCTGGCCAGCATCCGCACCTCGGATTTCATCAGGTCGGCCAGCGGCGAGAGATCAACCCCGCCGTCGCCGTATTTTGTGAAAAAACCGACGCCGAAATCCTCCACCTTGTTCCCGGTACCGGCCACAAGGAGCTTATAACGGCCGGCAAAGGCATACAGCGTTGTCATGCGGATGCGGGAGCGGGTATTGGCCATAACGAGGTCTTCCTGGATGTCCGGAGAAAGCACCTGCCGGAAGCCGTCGAACACGGGTGACAGGTCCACGGTGCGTGCGTACACATTTCCGAAACGTTCCGTGAGCCACTCCATGTGACGCTGCGCCCGGACTTGTTGATCGTCGGCCTGGTAAATGGGCATGCTCAGTGCGTAAACATGCCTGCCGGTTTTTGCGCACAAGGCGGATGTCACCGCCGAATCCACGCCGCCGGACACGCCGGCAACAAAGCCGTTCTGCCCGGATCGGGAACAATAATCCGCCAGCCACGATACAATATAGTCGATAACCGCCTGCGTCTTCATACGCCGCTCCATAAAAGGTGAAAAAGGATTCGTTCACCCCAACAATGGGTACGTTCAGTGCCCGAACAAAAACCGGGATTTTTCGTCAAGGTCAAAGAGGGTGAAAATTTTAACCGCAGGAATACCGGGCGCATTTTGAGGATTAAAATTTGAGCCGGACGCAGAGATTGGCGAAAAAGACGGTTTTCGCTCAGGCACTGCTTAGGCATCGGAGCCGGAACCGGCTCCGATGCCCGCTTTGCATTAAATGTCGTAGTACATGAAAAACTCGTGCGGATGGGGCCGCAGCCGGATGGCGTTGACCTCGTTTTCCATCTTGTACTCGATCCAGCGTTCGATCACGTCCTTTGTAAACACGTCCCCCTTGAGCAGGAAGTCATGGTCCTTTTCCAAGGCGGCCAGCGCCTCGTCCAGGGATGCCGGGGCCGAAGCGATCTGGGCCAGCTCTTCGGGCGGAAGATCGTAAATGTTCTTGTCCATGGGATCCCCCGGGTCGATCCGGTTTTCGATACCATCCAAGATGGCCATCATAATAGCCGAGAACGCCAGGTAGCCGTTGCAGGAGGGGTCCGGGGTCCGGAACTCGATCCGCTTGGCCTTGGGTGAACTCGAGTACATGGGGACACGTACGGCCGCGCTCCGGTTCCGGCTGGAATAGGCCAGGTTGATGGGGGCCTCGAACCCCGGGACCAGGCGCTTGTAGGAGTTGGTCGTCGGGTTGGTTATGGCGCACAGGGCGCCGCAGTGTTTGAGAATGCCGCCGATGGCCCAGAGCGCCTCGTCGGAGAGACCTGCATACTTTTCGCCGGCAAACAGGGGGTTCCCATCCTTCCAGATGGAAACGTGGGTGTGCATGCCTGACCCGTTGTCCTCGAAAAGCGGCTTGGGCATAAACGTCACGGTACGACCATGCATATGGGCGACGTTTTTCAGGATGTACTTGAACCAAACCATCTGATCGCCCATCTCCAGAAGCGGTTTGAAGCGCATGTCGATTTCCGCCTGGCCGCCGGAGGCCACTTCGTGGTGCTGGCACTCCACCGCAAAGCCTAAATCTTCCATGGTCAGCATCATTTCCGTGCGGATGTCCTGGAACTTGTCCATGGGCGGCACCGGAAAGTAGCCCTCCTTGTGCCGGGGCTTGTAGCCCAGGTTCGGCTGTTCATCGCGGCCGGAGTTCCAGATCCCCTCCTCCGAGTCGATGGCGTAGAACGCTTCGTTGCGGGCGGAATGAAAACGGATATCGTCGAAAATGAAAAATTCCGGTTCCGGGCCGATAAAGACCGTATCACCGATGCCGGTCTGCTTCAGGTACGCTTCGGCCTTTTGGGCGATATGGCGCGGGTCGCGGGAATACGGCTCCCGGGTGATGGGATCGACGATGTTGCCGATCATGACCAGGGTCGGCTCCTCGTAGAAGGGATCGATTTTCGCGGTTGCAGCATCCGGTACCACGAGCATGTCGCTTGCGTTGATGGGCTGCCATCCCCTGAGGCTGGATCCGTCGAATCCGTATCCGTCTTCAAAGGATCCTTCGTTGATTTCGCTGACCGGTACGGTAAAATGCTGCCATACTCCGGGGAAATCCATGAACCGGATATCCACCACCCGGATGTTCTCCTTTTCGATCGTCTCGAGTACGTCTTTCGGCTGTTTCATTTTTATTCTCCTTATTTCTGGTTTTATTTGGATACGCTGTTCAAACAATGAGGCATTGCATAAATACTGGCTGAATCTGCCGCGGCTGTTTTTGTCAGTCCGCCTTACGTTTTGACGCTTTTGTCTGCATCCTTTCTTTTTACCATGTTTATCCGATTTTCTAAATGGCGTCTTTGTCCTTTTCCCCGGTCCGCACCCGGACGATCTGCTCCAGGGACATGACAAAAATCTTTCCATCTCCGATCTTGCCGGTGTTGGCTGCATTGCGGACCGTGTCAACCACCTTTTGCGCAATCTCGGTGGGCACCACGATCTCCAGCTTGATCTTGGGCATGAAATCGACCAGGTATTCCGCCCCCCGGTAGATTTCCTTATGTCCTTTCTGCCGGCCGTATCCTTTAACCTCGGTAATGGTCATTCCCTGAACGCCGATGTCGGAGAGAGCCTGACGGACATCATCGAGCTTGAAGGGCTTGATGACGGCTTCTATTTTTTTCATGGTCTTCCTCCCAAAAGTTGGTGAGTATCTATCCGGCCGGATCTTTCCCTGCCGGGGTATTGTAATGCATTCTATTGTTTCTTTTCATTTCAAGGCATCCGGCCCGCAGCGGACGGACACGGGCCGAATGCGCTTTTAAGGCGGTTTCAGGAACCGAGTTCGAAGGCCCTTTCCCCGTGGACGGCGCTGTCCAACCCCTGAATTTCGGAATCCGGATCGACGCGCAGGCCGCCCGTAAGCAGGCTCGTGACGCCGATGACGATAAGGGTTGCGATCACCACGAAAACAATGGTGCCCACAATGGAAAGAAACTGGATCCATACCTGCGAAGGATTGCCGTAGAAAAGCCCGGCGGCGCCTTCGGTGATGGCCGGGCTGGCGAACAGTCCCGTGGCCAGGGCGCCCCAGATACCGCAGATCCCGTGCACGCCGAAAGCATCCAGGGAATCGTCATAGCCCAGGAGATGCTTCATCTTGGCGACGGCAAAATAGCCAAGTACGCCCGCCACTAGCCCGATGACAAGCGCCCCGGGCAGTTCCACGAACCCCGCGGCCGGCGTAATGCCCACGAGCCCGGCCACAACTCCGGATGCAAGCCCCAACAGGGTTGGCTTCCTGTCAACGAGCCATTCTGAGAACATCCATGCAAGAGCCCCCACCGCCGCGGATGTATTGGTCACCATGAATGCCGAGGCAGCGATGCCATCCGCCGCAAGCTGGCTGCCCGCGTTGAAGCCGAACCAGCCGAACCAGAGCATGGCCGCACCAAGGGCGGTCAACGTGACCGAAGACGGGAACATCGCCTCCTTGCCGTATCCCGCGCGTTTTCCCAGCACCAGAGCCAGCACCAGTCCGGCGACGCCGGCGTTGATATGCACGACGTTTCCGCCCGCGAAATCGAGCGCGCCCATCTCCTCGATCCACCCGCCGCCCCATACCCAGTGACACATTGGACTGTAGACCAATGTCAGCCAAAGGACCGTGAAAACAATCCAGGAAGAAAACTTCATGCGGTCCACCGCCGATCCGAGCACGATGGCCACGGTTATGCCGGCAAACGTCATCTGGAACATAACGAACGTGAGCGTTGGTATGGTGTCTGAAACATCCCCCGGCCCGATACCGCTTAAAAACATGTATTTGAGTGAGCCGATCACGCCCGCCACGTCGGGTCCGAAGGCCAGGGTGTATCCCCACATCACCCAAATAACGGCTCCCAGGCAGTAGGCCACAAATGTCATGGCAAAGGTGTTGAGAAGGTTCTTGGAGCGGGACATGCCCCCGTAGAACAACGCCAGACCTGCCGGCGTCATGAGCATGACCATGGCCGTGGCCACGATCATCCAGGCGGTGTCGCCGGAATCGAGACCGTCGCCTGCAAATGCGCGGCCGGCAAATAAAAATACCATTACAATCGCCGCGAATAGCGGCATGCCAATCTGCTTTGCCATGATGTTTACCCCTTCATACGCTTACGGATTATTAAAAACGGCCGGGCCGGGCCTCAATCGGGCTCCGGTAGCACGACCAGGAGCTTTTGCTCGATCTCCGCCGCTAGCTCCCGGCCCACCTTGTTCCCCTGGGAATCCCGGACGTAAAACACGTCCACGACCTGGTCGACCTTGGTTGCAATTTTTGCCACCCAGACATCCAGGCCGCACCGGGTGAGCACATCGGTCACCCGGTATAAAAGCCCTGGAAAATCATAGGAAAATACCTCGATGATGGTAAAAAAACTGGAGGACTCGTTGTCAATCACCACCCGGTTGGGCCGGAAGGCCACGTGGTCTTTTCTCACAGGCTTTTCGGTAACCACCGCCGATGACAAATCGAGTTTTCCTTCCAAAACGGCGTAAAGGTCCTCTTCGGCGCGGTGCCATCTCTCTTCCTCGAAAATCAGGTCCGGCGGCGGCGTCACGGTGAACACATCCAGGGCGATGCCCTGTTTCCAGGTAAAAACCTGGACGTTGAGGATGTCGATCCCGTTTAGGGTCAGCACCCCGGATATGGCGGAGAAAAGCCCGGGAAAATCCCTCGCACAAATCACCACCTTCCTCGTATCAAAAGACTCACCCTTCTCGATATCCCATACGAATGGCGCCTTCCCGAGCCGGTTGTACAGTCGGATATGCGAGACGATCTCCGGGGCTGTGGTATAGAGCAAATACCGGGGAGAGAGCAAATCCAGAGCGTTTTCAAGCTCCCGGCCGCCCGGAGCCAGCTTCTTGCGGACATGGGTCTTTTTCTGCTCAGCCTGGCGGACCGCTGCCCCGGTGGCAAGCTCCCCCTTTTCAAGGATGCGCAGGACCTTGAGAAACAAATCGCGCACCAGTGAGGCTGTCCAGTCATTCCAGGCCTTGGGACCGGTGGCCATTGAATCGGCCACTGTGATAAGATAGAGCATCTTCAAAAGCTTGATATCGCCAATCTCCCGGGCCATACGGATGGCGGTCTCTTCATCGTAAATGTCGCGGCGGGTGGCGGTTTTAACCAGCAGCAGGTGATTTCGGATCAGGGAGCGGACCAGTTCGATTTCCTTTTCCGAATACCCGAATCGCTCCAGGACCGGGCCGGCGATTTCGGCACCCGCCTCGGAGTGCCGACACTCCGGAACCCCCTTGCCCACATCGTGGAGCAGGGCCGCGAGCAAAAGAAGATGCTTTTTCTTCAGCCCCCGGTATATATCGGCGCAGAGATTTTCATCCGGATCTTCCGGCCGGATTTCCCCAAACCGTTTGAGCTGCTGCACCACCCGGATGGTGTGCCGGTCCACCGGGAAAAGATGGTAGGCGTCAAACTGGATCCGGTCGACGATCCCCTCGAACTCGGGGATCAGGGCTGTTAAAAGACCGTTCTCCAGCATCTGCTCCAGCACGTTGACCGGCGCGGAAGAGGTGGTGAGTATTTTTTCAAACGATTTTTTCACCTCCGGGCTTCTTCGGAAATCCTCATCCACCAGGTACAAAAATTCCCGAACCAACCGGCCCGCTTCACGGACCAGGGGAAGACGCATCCGGGCGCTGATTTCAAAAATCCGGATCAAAAGGGCCGGGTTGGTCAGGATATCTCCCGGGCAGATAAAATTGAGCCCGCTCCGGGTTACATCAATTCCCGGGACATCCGGGCGTTTCCGGAAAAACACACTGCGCCGGGAAGGTTTTTCATAGCCCAGATCGTAGAGAAGAAGCAGAAGCTGCTTTTTGATGTAACCCATACGGGAATGCAGGTCCCCCATGAGCCGTTCCACCGCCATCTGTCCCGGCTTTGGTGCCAGTTCCATTTCCTCGGCCAGGCGGGTCTGGTATTCGAAATACAGCTGATCGCATTTCCGGCCGGCAATATAGTGCAGGCGATTGCGGATTCCCCAGATATAGGAAAGCGAATCACCCATGTGATCGTATTCATCCTGGGAAAGAATCCCCTCGTACTTGAAGTCGTTGAAGGTCTTGATTCCGTATCGAATCTTTCCGATCCACAAAAGGGTATGGTAATCCCGCAGGCCGCCGGCACCCTCCTTGAGGTTCGGCTCCAAAAGAAAGGCGGAGTCGCCGTAATGTTCATGCCGCTTCCGGTTCCGGTCCACCAGCCACTGGCTCACTTTTCCGGTGAACCGGCCGGTAATGCGTTCGCCGAGCCGTGCGGCAAGATCCGCGTACAGGGATGAAATACCGCATATGAACCGGGCGTCAAGCATTGCCGTCAGCGTCTCGTAATCGGTTTTGGCAATCTGGATGCAATCGGAAAGAGAACGGATGGCATAGCCGATCTGGAGTCCTTCGTCCCATAGCGGATATACATACTCCCGGACAAGTTCCTCGGCCTCGTCCGGCACCTTTTTGCCAAAAAGGATCAGCAGGTCCACGTCGGAGTGAATACATTGCTCGGCTCTGCCGTATCCGCCCAAACCGACGATGGCATAAGGATTTTTATCAATGGCCATGGCAGGCCCGATCCGGCTGGCGGCATAGCTTTCCCGGAAATAATCGTCCAGCGCTTCGGCATGGGCCCTGATGAAATCCTCCGGATCCTCCTTCGGAAAAAACGAGAAGAGTTCCTTCCGCCTTGCCCGGAGATTCGATGCGGGCGTGTTGGCCGCATTGCCTGTCGTCTTATGTATGGGTCCGGCTACCATGATCGTTTCCTTTCGGGTTGCTGTTTGTAATATTGCAACGGATATGCCACTACACTCTAATGCATAAAGTATATAATAAAAACAGATGTTTTATACTGAAAGCAAAAAGCGAGGATAGTATATAAGTTTTTACAAAATTGTTAAATTATAATACAAAAATGTCAAAGCATGGTTTTTTTCCTGCGAACTGGGTTGTTATGAATACCGAGCTGCTATGAAACAGGAGGCATCAAAACGGCGGGACTAAACTTGATGATCTCGTAAAAAGTCGCGATCCGACGGCTTTGTAAAAAGTTCAAGATCAAGGCTTGCGCGATTTCGAAGAATGCAGCGTACTTGGCGTAAGTGAAATTCTGAGAAATCGCGCGTAACGCAGATATTGGACTTTTTACGAAGCCGTCAAACTTGATGAATGCGAAAACGGAACAGACCTATCGATCCTTATCGACACTTCCGAGCGATCCCCTCAGGGCCGCGGCGAAATCCTCCGGATAATGGCCGTTGATCCAGCGAAGCTGGGCTTCGGAGAACGCCCCCGGCGACTCCGGCAGCCGGGGATGAAATGTATAGAAAAGCCGCTGGCCCATGTCCGGGGCTCCTATCCGGGCAGAATATTCACTGGCGTTGACCATCCGCACCCCAAGGCCGGCCAGGGCCTTGGCGGCCGCCAGGATGCCTTGATCGATGGAGGCGCGCATCCCGGGGTCCGCCTCAACGATATTTCCCACGGGTTTTATGACCAGGAGGTTGAGTTCCCACTGGGAGGTCTGGGCCTTGGGAACGAACAGCATGACATTTTCGTCTTCATGGACCACAAGATCGGCGGGCCGCCGGGCATTCCCGTCCATCCTGCGGTTCGACCGGACAGCGCGCACCAGACAGTCGAAAAAGGACGTTCCGGTGCGCCCGAGCCATTCTGCTGTAAACGATTCCACCAGGTCGCCGCAGGCGTAAGGATACATTTCCGGCCCCACGGCCGTCTTTCCGGATCGGCTTGAAACCGTTAAACCGCTTTTTCCGGTCGGAACCATGGCATACTGCTGGTGCACCTGTTGATGGGAGGCATGGAGACGATACCCGCTAGGGGCGTAATCGAACCCGAAATTCCAGCCCCACAGGGTACGATCAAAGGAAAGCGAGGCCTTTCCGGCAGACGGATTGGACAAAATATCGACAATTTGTTTACGCAGGCTTTCCAACTCATCTGCATCAAGCGGCCTTCCAGGAAAGTCCCCTGTCCCTGCAACGCCCAGCCCCCGGGCCAGGCGGACATACGTTCGCTGGTAATACAGGTGCCTCATCCCTGAAATATCTGCTTCGGTCAATTCCTGGATGCTGTAGCGGACGGCATCATGGGCCATGTTGGCGGCATAATGCCCCCACGGGATGTAACTGTTGGCCCGCAGGTATTCAAAAACATGGGAATGGCCGTCGGGACTTCGCCATTCCCCCACGATCTCGCTCTTTCCTTGCACGCCGGGCCGTAATACCATGACCCGCCGGTAATCCTCGGGAAGAGCAGGGTTGTTGGCAAGGGTTTCAAACCGGGTCCGGCTGGAGATGGCGGGACGGGCCCTGCCGGATTCATCCCTGCGATACACCAGCCCCACGGGCCGGCCCGTAGCCGGATCATGCGTGAACCGGCAGGCTCCCTCTGCGAGCCGAACCAGTTCGTCCGGATCCGTGGAACATTTGGCAAGCGCGATGGCGACCGGCTCCGGGAGATTTTCATAGAACCGGTCCGCAAAGCCCTCCCGGCAGCCGTCTTCCAGCGCCGCCCTTTCCAGCGCCTTTTTAAACGACATTTCCCCGGGATCTGGCAGTCGTATCCGCCGGGGATCGGCCGCGTTTTCATCCGCCCAGGCCTTGTTGATATATGTAGCCCCGCGGAAAGGGAACATGTTGGGCACCTCGAAAATCGTCGAAGCACGCTCGACCGCGACATCGCCTTCCGGGAAATTCACCCGGTTCATGTGAGACTCCCCATCCTCGAAGCACCCGAGAGGTTCAATATAATCGTTTATCCGAAGGATGATTACGCTGTAGGACGGCTCATGGACCGTATATCTGAATTCCCCTTCGGGTGTAACGCAACTGCGGAAAAGCATCCCCTCTCCTTTAGACGTTTTGATCTTGACTTTAACCCGTATGATATGAGTAGATATTGGAATATCGGCACTCTGTGACACCCACGCACGAAAGCGATCCCCCGTTCCCGGTATCGTCGGTATCGTCCGGCAGGGTATCGTCCGGGTATCCCGAACCTGAATAATATCAGAAGATACGGCGGAAATCCACCCCCGAGCCGGAAAGGCAAAATGAAACGGTTTTCCGCCGCTTCGACCGACAAACATCCCATAAGGAGGAATTCATGATGCAATCTCTCGAAAACCTTGCCGCACTGGAAAAATTCATCGACAGCTGGGATAATGACGAACAGGGAACAAAGGCCGCCTTTTTGCGGTTAAAATCCTATCTGGAAGATAAAAACAATGTCGTGTTCGATTTCAACTCGCGGCCCGGCGTCACCCACTCGCTGCGGGCTGCGCACCCAAGCGGAAAACGGCCCTTGTTCGTTTTGATCGATGTGATCGAAGACACCCCCCGCTGGCTTTCGGTCTGCTTTTACGGTGATTCGGTCACAGACCCCGGAGAAGTCGGAAACCTGATTCCCGACTCGCTGCTTGATGAAGACGGCTATTGCTTCGACGTTGAAACAGGCGACGACACGGAATTGACTTATATCGAAAAGCGCCTGGACGAGGCGTACAACGACGCAGCCGCCTGACGGAAATCCAAAGAAGTGAGGAACTCGTAAAAAGTCTCGATCAAAAGGCTTTGTAAAAGATCCAGGATCAAGGCTCTCGCGATTTCGAAGAATGCAGCGTACCTGGCGTAAATGAAATTCTTAGAAATCACGTGCAGGCGCAGATGTTGGACTTTTTACAAAGCCGTCAAGGAAGTGATGCATGAAACAATTCATTAAGGTAATGAAAGCCCTATCGGACCCCACGCGGGTGAGGATCATGAAGCTTCTGCAGCACAGGATGCTTTGCGTCTGCGAAATCCGTGAGGCCCTGGGAATTGCCCAGTCTACCACGAGCAAACATCTTAAAATCCTTGAAGAAGCAGGCCTCGCAACCTTTCGGAAAGACGGCCTGTGGGTCAACTACTACCTGGCCGACGGTTCCGACAGCCCCTATGCCGCGACCCTGATAGGCAGCCTGCGGCACTGGCTGGACGATGACCCTGAAATCCAGTCGATCGTCGAAAAACTACCCGATATTCACCGCGAGTTCATCAAACAACGATAAGTTGTCTCTTGTCTGCCCGGCATTCCGGAGCAGCGCTGGCAAACGCGCATCTCCCATATTGATTGCAGATGGCATGACGTGGGTTTCGACAAACCGTCCATCCCCCCGGACACTCACCGCCATACGAAACTGAAGCCTTCAAGGGCACCAATAGAAAAACCCTGTGCAAGCCATGTAAAACATTGTTTTTTTTATTTGACTTTGTTTGACATGTAAAAAGAAATCTGTTAACAAAAACAGATTATTGAGACTGTTATACGCTGTTTACAGGAACAAGGCAAAAACCCGTAATCTAAAAGGAGCCCGAATCATGACAGCTACAAAATGGCCCACCAGTCATTGGCCGGAAGGTGTTGCGGCGGACATAACCGACTATGAAAAGCCGATCTATTCTTTCATAGACGAC
>SLJY01000115.1 GCA_007134875.1 Desulfobacterales bacterium | reverse complement strand
TCTCAGAATTTGCGGCTTACGCCTTGTAAACATACACGTACGCCAAGTACGCTGCATTCTTCGAAATCGCGCAAGCCTTGATCTTGAACTTTTTACAAAGCCGTCGGATCGCGACTTTTTAAGCGTCCGTCAATCTTAACTCTCAAAATACGCCCGGTTTTCCTGCGGTTTAAAATTTTCGCCGTCCTTGACCTTGACGAAAAATCCTGATTTTCGTTCGGGCCCTGTTAATCTGTTGCTGATTGTCAAATCAACCATTTTCATTATTGGCAAATGCGCAAAAAAATGAAAATAAATTGCAAAAACAACTACCTGCCACAATACAACGGGGAAAGTCAAGCATATTTGGCCCATGCCGGTTCAAATCCGGAAATTCCGCGGAAATTGCTGTAAAATCGCCATGCCGCATTGCTTTCTTTGGATTGACTTGTCCGGAAAGCTGGATTATAGTCCATTGTCCATATATTGATTCACTCGCAAAAACCCGCAGCCGGGCGGCTATGAAAAATCAAAACGGAGCGATTTCCGGTTTGCCGCAGATACACAGAAAATTTTTTCCCGGAAGAATCTATTTGCCCCTGTTCCTTGCGGGTTTTTTCGTGATATGGTTTTGCGCTGTCGCGTTTTGCTTTTCCGGTGAAAAGGACCGAAACACACCGGCGAAAGAGGAAATGACGGCACCGGCCCCGCGGGAGGAAAGGGTTTACCTGTACTTCGGGGATCCGGGGGGGCGCCGCCTGACCGGGGTTGTCCGATCTGTGGAAAATCCCGGCGATCCGGCCGCTTTCGGACGCAACCTCCTGGCAGCCCTGGTCGAAGGTCCCGGAGGGGGCAGGACCGGTTCGCTGATCCCCGTTTTGGACGCGGATACCGAAGTTTCGGCCGTATTTATCGACGCGTCGCAAACGGTCTACGTCGATTTAAGGAAAAACCCGGCGGCCGGGCATACAGATGGCGTTCGCTCCGAGATGCTTTCGGTGTACGCCATTGCCAATACGATGATTGTCAATATGGATGGAGTGCAGCGTGTCCGGATATTGCTCGGGGGAAAGGAGTCCCTTACTTTTTCAGGACACATCGACATCACCCGTCCCCTAACCGCGCAGATGCACCTGGTGAGATGAAGAAAAACAGCAAAATACCCAATTTGAGAAATATCGGGATTATCGCCCATATCGATGCCGGCAAGACCACCGTGACCGAGCGGATCCTTTTTTACACGGGACGGTCTTACAAGATCGGCGAAGTCCATGACGGGGAAGCGATCATGGACTGGATGCCCGACGAGCAGGAGCGGGGGATTACCATTACCTCCGCGGTGACCACCTGCCGGTGGCAGGATAAGGATATCCAGATTATCGATACTCCGGGGCACGTCGATTTCACCATCGAGGTGGAGCGCTCCCTGAGGGTGCTCGACGGCGCTGTGGGCGTCTTTTGCGCCGTGGGCGGCGTGGAGCCGCAGTCCGAGACGGTATGGCACCAGGCGGACAAGTACCTGGTGCCCAAGATCGCTTTTGTCAACAAGATGGACCGGGTGGGCGCCGATTTTTTCCGGGTTATCGAGATGATGAAGGAGCGGCTCAATGCCAATCCCCTGATCCTCCACCTTCCCATCGGAAGCGAAGACGGCTTCCGCGGGGCTGTGGATTTGCTTCATATGCGCTCCGTGACATGGGCGTCCGATAAACCGACCGAGCCGTTCAAATCGGATGAGATTCCGCCGGAACTCCGGGAAATGGCAGCCACCTACCGCGATCGCCTGGTTGAGACCGTGGCGGAGGTGGATGATGAGATCATGGAGAAATACCTGGAGGAATCGGAGATCGCCACGACGGAACTGGCGGCCGCCATCCGAAGGGCGACCATCGGGTTGAAGCTGACGCCGGTATTATGCGGAACCGCGCTCAAGAACAAGGGGATCCAGCCGCTATTGGATGCGGTGGTGGCGTTTCTGCCAAGCCCGGCCGACGCCCCGCCGGTTGTCGGTAAAAATCCGGATACCAAGGCGACGGTCTCCTATACGGCCGATGAAAAAGGGCCCCTCGTGTCACTTATCTTCAAAGTCTCCATGGCGGAGGGTCGAAAGCTTTCCTACGTGCGGGTCTACAGCGGATGGCTCAAGGCGGGGGGGGACGTGTACAACCCGGCCAGGCAGAAAAGCGAAAAAATTTCGCGTATTCTCCGGATGCATGCCAACAAGCGCGAGCGCATCGACCATGCGGGCCCCGGAGATATCGTGGGTGTCGTGGGCCTTAAAGAGTCCGCCACGGGCGAAACCCTGTGCGAGAAGAAGGAACCGGTGCTGCTGGAGCAGATGGTGTTCACCAAGCCGGTCATCTCCATTTCCATCGAGCCCAAAACCCATGACGACCAGGAGAAACTGGAACAGGTGCTGGAAAAACTCATGGCCGAGGATCCGACCCTGCACGTGAGGCAGGATGAGGATACGGGCCAGACACTGCTGTCTGGCATGGGGGAGCTGCACCTGGAAATCGTGACCAGCCGGATGCGCCGGGAATTCAACACGAACGTAAATGTCGGAAAACCCCAGGTCGTCTACCGGGAGACCCTGGCCAGGGCCGCTTCGGCCACCGGCGTTTTTGACCGGGAAGTATCCGGCGGACGCCACTTTGCGGAAGTATCGTTAACCCTTTCCCCCCTTTCAAGGGGAAGTGGCATCCGGTTTACGTCGAAAGCGTCCGAAAGTGCCGTTCCGCCGGAATTCGTCCCGGCGGTGGAAAAAGGGTTCCGGGAGGCCATGGAGTACGGCGAGCTCATGGGATACCCGGTGGTGGACGTGGCGGCGACGCTGGACGGCGGTTCATACAAGGAGAATCTCATCTCGGAATTCGCGTACATGGTAGCCGCCAAGATGGCGTGCCGGGAGGCCATGGAAAAGGGAAATCCCTACCTCTTGGAGCCGATCATGGAGGTGGAGGTGTTCGTGCCGGAATCCTTCACCGGCGATGTGATCGGCGATCTTTCCGCCCGGGGCGGAAAGATCGAGTCCATTGCGGCAAAAGGCGACATGCAGAT
>SLJY01000041.1 GCA_007134875.1 Desulfobacterales bacterium | reverse complement strand
CTGGGCGAGCATATTTTCATGGGCATCGATCTCATGCGCACGGACAAGCTGCTTGCAGGCGCTCTGCCTACCATCCTGCTGGCCTTGTTTGCCGATTACCTGTGCGAACTGCTGGGGTATGTCCTGGTTCCCAAAGGGCTTCGGCTGGAGCAGCAGGAAGCATGACCGGATGACGGTTCCGGATAAAAACCATAACCAGACAGGAGGTTTACCATGTCATCGTATCGATGGATCACCAACACGTTAGCCATCGTATTGGCCCTGCTTCTTTTCACGGCCGTGCCGGTGGAAGCGGACAAGCGCATCACCGTAGGGGGAAAAAACTTCACCGAGCAGTATATCCTTGCAAGTTTTGCCAAGGTCCTTCTGGAAGAAAATGGTTTCAGGGTCAATATGCGCACCGGCGTCGGTTCATCCGTTGCCCGCCAAGCCCTGGAGCACGGGCAGATCGATTTGTATTTCGAGTATACCGGCACCGCTTATACGGTTTTTCATAACCAGGACGATGCGGATGTCATGAGCGACGCGGACAAGGTCTACGAGTGGGTGAGGGAGGCGGACGAGCAGAAAGACCTGGTATGGCTCGATCCCCTGCAATTCAACAATACCTATACCCTGCTCATGAGGGAGCAGGATGCCGAAGATTTGGGAATCGTCTCCATCAGTGACCTTTCCGAGTTTATGAAGGAGAACCCGGGCAGGCTGACCATCGGCGTCAACGCTGAATTCTGGGAGCGGCCGGACGGTTTCAGGCCCTTGATGGAGCTCTACGATTTCACGGTTCCCCACAGAAGGATCCGGCGTATGGACTCCGGGCTGGTTTATTCGGCCCTCAGGGACGAAAGCGTGGATGTGTCCATGGGGTTTGCCACGGACGGGCGGATCTCGGCGTTCGGCTTTGTTATCCTGGACGACGACCTGAATTATTTTCCTACCTATAACCCCGCGCCGGTCGTTTACCGGGAAACCCTGGAAGCCTACCCGGAAGTCCGCGAAATCTTCAAGCCCCTTGCGGAAAAGCTGACCACGGCGGAGATGCAGAAGCTCAATGCCCGGGTGGACATTGAAAACGAGGACGAGGAACGGGTCGCCCGGCAGTGGCTGGAAGAAAACGGCTTGATCTGATACTCCCGCAATGATAGACGGACGAAAGCCGGAGAAACGTATTCTTCGGCTTTTGTTCGTGACGGGCTTTCTTCGAAATTGCCGGAAGGGATATCATGTGCGGAATCGTAGCGTATTTCGGCGGGGCTGAAAACCCCCTGGCCCGGATACTGACCGGGATGTGGTCGATTATCTACAGGGCCCCGGATTCCACGGGCGTGGCCATGTTCGGTGACGAAACCACGCCGGTTCGTACCCGCAAATCCCTTGGTTCGGTTGCGGACCTGGTGGAAGTGCTATACGCTCGGCCGATGACCCTGCGCAGCGGGACGGACCTTATAGGACGGCTGGCCGACCCGTCCGATGAGGACGAAGAATTCCGGGAGGCCCGGAAAAGGCTTCTCCGGCTGGAGGGCTTTTTGCCGGAAAACGATGCAGGACCGGTTGCCCGTGAACGGGAGGGGTATCTTACCTGGGGGGAGCTCACCGATCCGGGGCGCAGACGTTTTCTCGACCCCGGGATGCCCGGCCGCCCCGGCGCAGTGCACAAAATCATGGTGCATTCACGCAGAGATCTGCAGCGCGCAATCGAAAACCTGATGTTCGAACATGACCTTCCGCCCCTTGTGGTCCGCTCGGTATTTCACAATTTCCTGTCCCGGAAAATGGGTGAAATCGCCCGGGTGGAGGAGCTTCCAGTTGATCCTTCCGAGGTGGTGATTGAATTCGACCGCCTCTTCGAATCCATTACCGACTATGAAGGCGCGCCCCGGGCCCAAACCGATGAGCAGGCCCCTGAGCAGCCCGGTGGGGAAAGTTTCCGGCCCGCCGCCAGGCGATACTTGTGGCGGGTTCTGCTGAAAAATTCGATCGATCTCCCGGTGGACTACGATCCGGATGGCGTGCGCAGGCTGTTTTGCTGCCTTGACAGCCTGGTCATCAGCCGGATTTCGTCTCATCCGGATCTTGACGAGCGACTGCACGGAGAGATGGCGGCGTTGTTTCAACAGGCGGGCCGGGAAGCGCCGGCCCCCTGGCAGACGCTTTATAGGGCGGAAAGGGCGCTCAATGTCTACGGCATGGCCGCAGCGGCCGTATACAGTGTGCTGCTCCACGCAATACCCGGCGTAGCGGGCGTTCCGGATGAGCCGGAGGTGCCCGGTAGAACCGATTCCAAACATCTCGCAATGCTGGTTCAGCCGGTTGTGGCCCACGGGCGGTGGGCTCTGCAGTCCCAGGTGACGCTTCGCAACACGCATCCTTTCGTGGATCAGCAGCGCATACGGTGCGCGTGCATCAACGGGCAGTTCAGTTCCGAGGTGGAAGCGCGGGTGCACCGCTTTTTGACGAAAGTGGCCGGCGTTTCGCTTCGAAGTGAGAATTCCACCGAGTATTTTGCCCAGTTGTGGGGGTATTATGCACGGACCTTGTGGGAGGAAAAAACCCGAAACGAGTCGATTCGTCAGCAGGTAAGCCTTGGTCTCGACGACCTGGCGGCCGGGAGTCACAACATCGACTACCAGGTTTTCTATCGCCTTCGCGAGGCCGGGATGGAAGAAATCGAAGAGATGGCCTTTATACTGGCCATGCGGGTCATGATTCAGGACGGCGGCCAGGTGGCCGTGGCGGGTATGAGCCTGCTTTCGCCTCACCGATTGTATGCGGCCAGCCATAACCGCCCCCTGTTTATCGTGCGGCGCAGGCGTACGGGCGGGATCATGCTGGTATCGGATGTGAACGCCGCCCTTGGGCTGTTTTCCCAACGGCAGATCCAGAAAACAGCCAGGAAGCTTCAAAACAGCCACCCCGCGAAAGATTTGCTGCTCAAGCAGTTCGAGGTCATGGTGACCCCGCTGCAGGGGGAGGAGCTCTTTGTCCGCGTGGACAGCCGGCGAACGGCCGACGGCATTCATTACAGGGTTCGCATCACCGATTTCCAGGGCCGGGAGCAATCCGATATCGAACCGTTTCTGACCCGCCTCTCGCCAATCCAGATCAAGCGGAGCCTCAACCGGACGTTTTACGAGACCCATCTCCGGGAGATTCCCGATCTGATCGGGGGGCTTCTGGAACTCTACCTTCCGGCCGGCGAGGCGCCCGAAATCGGACGGTTCGGTGTCAACCGGCGTCTGCTGAACCGACGGTTCGGCACTGGGCTGAGTTCTCTCAGCCGCCTGTTTCTGGTGGGCATGGGGTCTTCCTACCATGTGGCGGGAATGGCCAAAAGCATGGTCCGGTCACTGGTTCCGGGACTGCCGATCGTAGTGGCAAGCCCCGTGGAGGTGGATGACATCGCCCGGACCATGAACCCGGACCGGGATCTTGTGGTCTTGTCAAGCTGGTCCGGCACCACGGCTGACATGGTGCAGTTCGCCAAGGACCTTCACGCGCAAAACATCGTGGCCGTGGGAATCACGGAAAAACCCTTTTCGGACATGGCGTTGGTGCTCCAGAGAAGTGGCGGTGTGATCCCTGTGCACAGCGGAGAGGAAGTGACGGTTTCCGCGGTCAAAAGCATGCTTTGCATGCTCCTTGGCCTGGAGGGTTTTTGCCTGGCGCTGCTTACCGAGTTGGGACACCGGGAGAATGCATTGTTTCGGGCTTCGCGGATGCATTCGTTGCCGGAAAAAATCCGGGAAGTGCTTGATGACGAAGGCTTGCGCAACTGGAGCAGGCGTCAAAGCGAGGCTCACCAATACAGCATCTGCCACCTGGTACTCGATACCCGCCACTCCGTGGGGGCTGCCCCGGAAATCGCGCTCAAGCTGGAAGAAAATTCCTGGTATTCCATGGGAAAAACCTTTGATTTCCGGGATGTGGAAGATGCCGTGCTGGATCGTTGGGATGACAAAAACCTGGTGCTGGTGAACGCCACCAACATGGTCCGGCTACAGGAAGCGCTGGCCTGCATGAAGCGCCTGCATGCAGCCGGCGTCAAATACGCCCTGGTCAGCTTCGATCATGAATACCTGGAGCACATGCGACAACTGGGCGCCCCGGAACCCGCGCTGCTGCCCAAAGTGGACGATATGCTTCAACCGTTCGTGGATCTCGTGTTCTACCTGCAGGTTGGGCTTGATTACGGCATGACCCACGGCCGCCTGCCGGGGGAATTTCCCAGGAACCGTGCCAAGTCCGTGACCGCGGGGCGCAGTCGACCGCCATCCGCAGCGGGGCCGGGAAGGGACATCGCGGAGATGGCCCGGAAGAATGAAAAATGGTCGCAACGATCGGATTTCAGGGGGTGCATCGATGCCCTCGCGAAGCCCTCTGCATGGGAAAACCGCAGGGATGTCATGGATTGGGAGTCGGCAATCTACCGGGATATGCGGCTGTTATGCGACATGCTTTCACCCGGGGACGCCCTGGAGCGGCTCGTCGAACCGCCGGGCAGGACGTTTTCGGATCTGGCCGCTTTTGTCATGGATCAGCTGTCGGTGGACGGCGAGATCGTTCTGGTTCCCCTGGACAAGGCGGCGGAAGCCGCGGCCCGCACGCTGGCAAAGCACTGGGCGATGCTTCTGGGGTGCTTTATCCGGATCGAGTCTCCGGCCGCACGACTTCAGACGGCGGGTGGAGACAGGCTGGTTATTTTGCTGGCCGTTGAAGAACCGGAGGATTATATTCTTGAGAAGATTCTGCCGGATCTGGAGGACAATTTTCTCTGGATCGGCCCCCGCCTGGAGGAATATTTTGGGCGGGTTTTTATGCGGCAGGGGGGATACGCGCCGCTCCGGCCAGAAGGCCTGCATTGCCGGCAGGATTTGCTGTATACCGCTGCATCCCTTTTCTTTACCCGGATTCTAAGCCAGCGGCGCCCCGAGCGTGCGGAAATCCTGCAGCGGCATTTCGGCATGGCCGGGCTTCCGGTTTCCGCCGTTTTGAACGACGAGGCGCTGTATCAGCAGGCCACCGCAGCGGCGGATGCGGATCGGAATTATGGAACAGCCCTGTTCATAGGCCCTGCCACGGGAAACGGCCCGGCATGGGTTCGGCGTTTCGACCGGCACGGCAAAACGCTTATGGAGTGCTACGATTTCGGCTTTGCCGCCCATGGGCCGCTTGTCACCGTGGACAACCGGGTTGCGGAGAAATTCGTTTCCCTTACCGGCAGAAAGGCGATGGAAGCCGCCCACGGCGCCGAAACGGTCCGCAGGTGGGAAGAGAAATACTTCCCGGGCCGGTCGCTGGAAGAGATTCCGTCGCGTCCTGAAACCTTTCTTGACCGGGCGCCGGTTTCTCCATTTTATGCCCAGAAGCAGTGGTTTTTGCCTGAGCTCCGGAAAGACTACGACTGCTCCAGGGACAACGCCGTGATGATCGATGCCACTTCCGAGAGCGCTTTCGGCCAGGCTTTGGATGAGCTGGCCACCTTCGGGTGCCGGTTTGCCCGGTTGACCGTGATTTCCCAAAAGGCGTTTGCCGCAGGCGATCGCCTGTCCGCTTTTAATCCTCATCCCATCAGCCACCTGCTGCTTCTTCCGGACATTGGGGAGCCGGTTTCGGATTTGCTTCTTCCCTTTGTGCAGACGCTTCTGGCCTCTGCCATGGCGGCCGCCACGAGGAAAAGCGGATAAACGTCCTTGCAGCCGGACAGGCCCGGTGTACCGATCCTTTTTGTTTCTTGTCTTGCTTGTTTGTTTGTATTATACTATGAGATTAAGAGTCGGCAGCATGCCCTGTTCTACCTATTTTCATTGTAACCATTCAGGTATGTTTTCCCCTGAAAACTGACCGCTTTTTAAGTGTCCGATATCTGCGCTATGCGCATTCCCCGGAATTTCACATACGCTACAAGTATTCTGCATATTTCGGCATTTCGCAGGCCTTGATCCTGGACCTCTTACAAGGTCGTCGGATCGCGACTTTTTTATAAGTACATCAAAACGAACAGAGCCTATAATGGGTAATCATCCTGTACGCGATAGCCATCACAATAATAACGGTTCAAATGCTCCCCATCCCTATTCCGATCGCTTTATCTGCACAGTCCTTGTGAAGCGTTGTATGCTCACGAAAGACAGGGCAAAGGATATCTTCGAGAAAAAAGATCGAATCCGGACGCAGATCGAGTCCGGGCGGGAAAAGGAACGGGAGAGCGAAAGCAGCAGCCGGATTAAAAACCCGGTAACCATCGTTGACGTTATTTGCTCACTCAATTTAAGCCGGGCGGACGACCCCTCCCTCGATCTGGATGAAGATACCGTTTTCTCCGTCCTTGCCGACCAGTGGGGGTACCCTTACAAAAAAATCGATCCGGTGAAGCTCGATCTCAACCTGGTGACCACCACCATTCCGCGCAGCTTCGCCATGAAGCACCTGGTGCTGCCCATCGCCAGGGAAAACGGCAACCTTGTGATCGCAACGTCCAATCCCTTTAACACCGAGGCGATCGAGGATGTCTCACGCGTGGCGCAGGTGCCGGTATCCGTCGTTGTGACGTCCAAGACGGACATTATCCGGCTTATCAACGAATTTTTCGGGTTCAAGCGGTCCATCGCGGCCGCCGAAAACCAGTTCTCCGCACCGACCGTGGACCTTGGCAACCTGGAGCAATACGTCCGCCTGAAATCTCCGGACGAGCTTCCCGCAAACGACCAGCACATCGTCAACGCGGTCAACCATCTGTTCAACTACGCCTTTGACCAACGGGCTAGCGACATCCACATTGAACCGAAGCGAAACGATGTCCTGGTCCGGATGCGCATCGACGGCGTCATGCACACCGTCTACCGCCTGCCCAGAAAAGTTCATTCCGCCATCATCAGCCGGCTCAAGAACCTGTCCAGGCTGGACATGGCGGAGAAACGACGTCCCCAGGACGGCCGTGTCAAGATCGACCGGGACGGCGTGGAAGTGGAAATCCGCATCTCGACCATTCCCACCGCCCACGGGGAAAAGATGGTCATGCGGATTATGGACCCGGACATCCTGCTCCAGGATATTGAAAACCTGGGTTTCACCGCCCACGACCTGGAGCGATATTACGCCATGATTCACCGGCCCCACGGCATGGTCCTGGTGTGCGGGCCCACCGGGAGCGGCAAGTCGACCACCCTGTATTCCACTCTCCGGCGGCTTTCCACCGCCGAGGTGAATACAACCACCATCGAAGACCCCATTGAAATGGTGCACGAGGAGTTCAACCAGATCGCGGTCAATCCCCAGGTGGGGATCACCTTCGCGTCGATCATCCGGAACATCCTGCGCCAGGACCCGGATATCATCATGGTGGGCGAGATGCGGGACCTGGACACGGCGGAAAACGCGATTCAGGCAGCGCTCACGGGCCATCTCGTTTTATCCACGCTTCATACCAACGACGCGCCGTCGGCAATCATCCGCCTGCTGGATATCGGCATTCCGCACTTTCTGGTGCAATCGGTGCTGACCGGCGTGATTTCCCAGCGCTTGGTGCGCAAGATCTGTACAAAATGCATGGAATCCTATGAAATCGACGTGGAAGATCTCTCCCGGAAGGGCTTGGATATCCACTCCGAAGCGCCGCTGACTCTATACCGGGGAAAGGGGTGCATCCGGTGCCGGGGCACGGGGTATTATGGCAGGACGTCGGTCTTCGAAGTGATGCCGTATTCCCGGGGAATAAAGGAGATCACCACGGCGGATGCCGACCTGAACCGTATTCGCGAGACCGCGCTGGCCGAAAACATGATCACACTGCGTGAAAATGCGATCAACAAGATGTTGGCCGGCACAACCACCCTGGAGGACGTGCTGCGGGTCACCTGGGAGCAGGCGTAACCGAAACTTGACGGCTTCGTAAAAGTCCAATATCTGTGTTACGCGCGATTTCTCAGAATTTGCGGCTTACGCCTTGTAAACATACACGTACGACAACTACCCTGTATTCTTCGAAATCGCGCAAGCCTTGATCTTGAACTTTTTACAAAGCCGTCAGATCGAGACTTTTTACGAGTGCATCAAACTTGAAAGATGCGCCGTTTCGGTATAAAAAACGGGCCACCCCGTAAAGCATTGGGTAGCCCGTTTCGGAGCCTGGAATCTGGCGGCGTTTATTCTTTTGCCTTGAAAGCCGTTCCCGCTGCAATCCGGTCAAGGGAGTTGGTGATCAGGACCGTTGATGTGGTATCCTCCACGTGCAGTACCAGCACTTCCCCGAGATCCTCCTCGGTCAGAAGTATCGGGTCTTTTCCAATGCCTGCTGAAGCGGTTTCCTGGTAGTAGAGGGTGTAGCTCTGGCCAAGCTCCACCATGTCGTTTTTCCCTTTATCGATAAACGCCAGCATCTGCTCGCCGATGATCACCTGGCCGTCCTCGGCCTTGATGAGGCGTCCTCTCAGGTCCGGCACGGCGTCCTGCAACCGGATCCGGTCGGCGCGCTCTTGGAAGGGCATGATCAAATCACCCGCCCGCGTATCCCGGAAGGATGAGTCGATCATGCCGACGGCAAACCGGTCTTCCACCTGCGTGATTTCAGCGATGCCGGTGATGATATGCTGTATACCGATGTATTCGTCCGTTACGGGGTCGTTGACGGGGCCGGTGGCCCGGTAGATGGCATACAGGCCGCCCTCCACCATTTCCCCGATGCCGTCGACCGGTTCGATAAAGACCTTGTCTCCGCTGGAAATCAGGCGGTGATCATCTTTCACCTTGATGACGGTGCCGAAGTGCCTGGCCTCGGTCTCGCGGATGAAGCCAATGGCATTGATGCCGGTGTACCGGAAGTATTGGTCCGGTTCGGGTAGTTTGATACCAATGGGTATTTCCTCCCGTTCCACCCAGTCCTTCCGGTAAATCTGTATCCTCTGGCCCGGGTAAATCAGGTGGGGGTTGGCGATATCTGGGTTGTGCCGCCACATTTCAGGCCAGTACCACGGGGAGTCGGAAAACTGTTCGGAAAGATCCCAGAGGGTATCACCTTTCTGGACAACATAGTAGAATCCGGTTGACGTTTCGACGATGTTTTCTTCGATATCCCCGTGAGAAATAACGGGAAACAAAAACGCAATCGGGATACTAAGCAGAAAATATGCTAAAAAAGGTTTAAGTTTTTCTTTCATGGCAGGCCCCTGATTTTTTGATTGAACGGGTTGATAAGGCATGGTTTTTCGTCGCTTCTGGCGGGTTTCGGTAGATAACCTCTTATTTTTCTAATTGGTTTTTTTGCTTTTGTCAATATCTGATCTGCTTGTGCCCGGGACAATTTTTTGCTACGAGGAAACGATGAGTATTAATATTGTTGCGATCATTATTCTGGCGGCCCTTGCCGTTGACCGGATTCTACATGCCGCGGCCGATGTCATGAATCTCCGGCACGGCGGGACAGGCCTGCCGGACGCGTTTAGAGACTACTACGATGCGGAGCGATACCGGAGCTCCGTCCGGTATACCCGTGTCAACACCCGTTTTTCGTGGGCTGCCGGCGCCTTCGGCACGGCGGTTTTTCTCGGCTTCTGGTTTGCCGGCGGATTTCCGGTTCTGGATGGATGGGTGCGCCAGGCCGCCGATTCCGAAGTGGTCCGCGGCCTGTTGTTCATCGGCGCCCTGGTCCTTGCAAGAGGGGTTATTTCGCTTCCGTTTTCCGTTTATAAAACGTTTTGGATCGAGTCCGAATTCGGGTTCAACCGGACGACGCCGTCTGTCTTTGCGACCGATACCGCAAAAGCGTTTCTGCTGGGCATCGTCATCGGCGGCGCGGTTTTGTCGGCGATCCTTGCATTTTTCATTCATGCCGGCGACGGGGCATGGCTGTATTGCTGGATTGTCGCAGTATTGTTCATGGCGGTCATGCAGTTTATTGTCCCATCCTGGATCATGCCGCTTTTCAACCGCTTCGAGCCGCTCGAACCGGGCCCGCTCCGGGATGCGATCTTTGCGTATGCCGCAAAAATCGATTTTCCCGTTCAAAACATTTATGTCATGGACGGATCGAAGCGATCCGGAAAATCCAACGCATTTTTCGCCGGTTTCGGCAAAAGCCGGAAAATCGTTTTGTACGATACCCTTGTGGAAAACCACACCACGGACGAACTCGTTGCCGTGCTCGCCCATGAGATGGGGCATTTCCGGAAAAAACACATCCAGTGGATGCTGCTTGCAGCCATTTTGCAGGCCGGCGTTTTATTTTACCTCCTGTCCGTTTTTATGACTTCCCCGCCACTGGCGGAAGCCTTTTTCCTGGATTCGGTATCGGTATATGCGGGGCTCGTCTTTTTCGCGATCCTGTATTCGCCCGTCGACATGGTACTGGGTTTTCTGATGCAGGCGGTTTCCCGGAAAAACGAATATACGGCGGACCGGTTTGCGGTGGAAACCACGGAAAACCCGGATTCGATGAAGCGGGCGCTGAAAAAGCTTGCCGCCAACAACCTGGCGGAACTCCGCCCCCACCCGTTTTACGTGCTGCTGAACTACTCGCATCCGCCCGTTGCCGACCGGATCGCCGCAATCGACAAGATGGCGGCGGCCACTATTTACCCCATGGAGACGACGACTACCGCGGGTATCCCGTAATTTCTCGGATGGAACGATACAGGGGCGCGAGGCGGGTGTACATCTTCCGGTACACCTGGCGGTACAACGCGTCGTAGAGGCGATGCGTATCCGGGTTTGGTTCGAACAGGTCGCCCGGACGTGTCATTTCGTGTATGGCTTGTTCGTGGTCCGGGTACATGCCCAGACCCACCGCCGCGTTGATGGCGCCGCCGAGCCCCGAGGTTTCGTAGAGGTGCGGCCGGGAGGTGGGCAGGTTGAATACATTCGCCGTGACCTGCATGGCGTGCCTGCTCTGGGAACCCCCGCCGGAAACCACAAGCCGCCGGATGGGTATTTTCGTACGCCGCTCGATCCGCTCCTTTCCTTCTCGCAGGGCGTATGCCAGCCCTTCGAGTATGGCCCGGTAGATATGCCCCCGTGTGTGGATGTCTCCGAAACCGATGATGCCGCCCTTGGCTTCCGGGCCGGGAAACGTTACCCCCGGCGTCCAGTAGGGCTGGAGCACCAGGCCGGCGCATCCGGGCGGGATGTCCTCGATCAGGCGGTCGAACAGCTCCTCGGCGTTTATCCCCATCTGCCGCGCTTTTTCCTTTTCGTGGCGGCCGAATTCCCTGAGAAACCAGGAGACCATCCAGAAGCCCCGGAAGATCTGCACCTCCAGTGAGTAGTACCCGGGTACGGACGAAGGATAGGGCGGAAGGAGGAATACCGGCTCCACGTATTTTTCATGGGTCACGTTGATGGTGGCGGTGGTGCCGTAGCTGATGCACCCGGTATCCGGCGAAAGGCTTCCGGATCCGATCACTTCGCAGGCCTTGTCCGAAGCGCCCGCGACAACCGGTGTACCTTCCGGGATGCCGGTATCCCGGGCTGCATGCCCGGTGACCCGGCCCAGTATCTCCCCGGGGGTATGCAGCCGGGGAAGCATCGCCGGATCGATGCCCGTCCCTTTCCATTTCCAGTCGGCGGGCCGGGCCCAGTCGAGCCGTTTGAAGTCGAAGGGAATATAGGCCACCTGGCTGGCGGTGGAGTCTGCGAACTCACCGGTCAGCCGATAGTTCAAAAACCCGGAGAGAAGCAGGTACCTGTGCGTTTTTTTCCAGACCTCCAACTGGTGGGTGCGGATCCAGTTGGCTTCGGCTTCCCGCTGGAAATGAGCGACGATCCGGCCGGCTCCCACCATCTTGAACAGCAGTCCCCAGGCGCCGCCGATGGGGGGGATGCCGAATGTT
>SLJY01000209.1 GCA_007134875.1 Desulfobacterales bacterium | reverse complement strand
TTTACACCAACCTTTTTCCACCTGTCAAGCATTCTTTTGCCGACAGTTCACTTTTCCGTCTTTGAACCCGGGAGTAAATCCAGGCCTGTATCGCAGGCGATGCTGTCCGCGAAAGAGGCATTCATCTTTTCGATAGCGCCCAGATACGCCCGCGACTGTCCCGGGTAGAATGCAAGCGGCCTTGAAAAATTGCGCCCGGCAATTCCGTCGATAAACATCTGGCTGCCGGCAGTCCTTCATTCGGTTCTGGATATTGCGAGCCCGATCCACGGCCCCTTCGACGAATCCTGCCACGAGATCTGAGGCAAACTTGGAAATCACCGCGGCCCAGCTTTGGAGCACCATGAAAACGCCCTAACGCCTGCCACGGTCAGAAATGCCCCAAGAAATGCGTTGAGGCCGAACGCAACGGGACATGACGGCCGCCACCTGCATAAACTCCCCGAAGGATAATTCCTATGGGTTGGGGTGTGGCGGGGGAAGCGCATCATGCGCCCGGATTATTACGCGCGCTATTCATCACACCACCAAAGCCTATAAATTAACGCATTTTGGAGGGTCGTGCGATTATCCTCGAGCAACATTGGGAGGGGCCGCGCCAGCTTGAGGCGAAGATAAGCCAGGCACACTGAATGTTTGAGCGGGGCCAGAGGCGAAGCGAGTTTTCAGGGTGCGGCTTATCAAGCCGTAGAAGCTGGCAGCGGCCCCCCACAGTTGCGAGAGGGTAATTCGCACGACCCTCCAAAATGATCCGGTGGGTTTTTTGGGGGGAAAGAGGCGATACAGTTGTCTGCTTCCATGGTAGAGATTGCAAGCTGGCAACCTGAAAGCAACAATGACAAAACCGAAAAAAGTCTCGGACGGCTTCGTAAAAAGGCCAAGATCAAAGCGCGCGCAACACAGAGACTGGCCTTTTTACGAAGCCGTCAACATTAGAATGGCCTGGTAAAAGCGCGGCGAAGCAGCGCTTGCCGCGGCGAAAATGCTTTTTTCTTGAAAATTTCCGGGTAAAATAGTAAATAAAATAACTTGGTACATCCCGGACAAAAATGCAAAAATGACCGGAAACAATCTACAACACCATAGCCTGGATCCGGAGAAATGAAAAACAGATTGATAGCAGTACTGTGGTTCACCTTCGTAGGCGCTACATCAGCCGTTTTTTTCCTGATCGCCCTGGCCATCTGGATTCTTACCCGCCCTTTCGATCCGAAGCTGAAAATACTCCAGCAGTTCACCTGCTTCTGGGCGGCCCTTTACACGTGGATTATTCCCGCATGGAAGATCAAAATCGAAGGCCGGGAAAAGATCCAGCGCGAAACAACCTACATGGTCGTATCCAACCATCAGTCAATGCTGGATATTCTCGTTTTATTCAACCTGTTTTTCCACTTCAAGTTCGTATCCAAAATCGAGATTTTCAAAGTCCCCTTTATCGGGTGGAATATGTATCTCAACAACTATATCCGCCTGCGCCGGGGAGACCGCAAAAGCGTAGAAAAAATGCTGAAGGACGCTGAAAAGTCGCTCGCAGAAGGCAACTCGATTCTGATCTTTCCGGAGGGCTCCCGCTCCCCGGACGGCAACGTCCGCCCGTTCAAAACCGGTGCTTTCATCCTGGCAAAAAAAATACAAACCCCCATCCTCCCCATTGTCATCTCCGGAACCAACACCGCACTTCCCAAGTACAGCCTCAACTTTCACGGATCACACGGCATACGCATCCGCGTTTTGGACGAGATCCCCTATGAAAACTTTTCCGCCATGACGGAGGAGGAAACAGCGGAGATGGTTCGCGGAATTATCGCTAAAGAACTGGAAGACCTGCAAAGCACCGCTGAGGAGAAAAAAGCCGCATAACTTATGCCCCGCCATTTTCTCACATTCCTTTCAGGGTTTTTTTACGATCTTTTTTGATTCTTCCGTCTATCAGGATTATTCTCTTACTGAACCCTTGATGCACTCGTAAAAAGTCTCAATCTGACGGCTTTGTAAAAAGTTCAAGATCAAGACTTGCGCGATTTCGAAGAATGCAGCGTACTTGGCGTACGTGTATGTTTACAAGGCGTAAGCCGCAAATTCTGAGAAATTGCGCGTAACGCAGATATTGGGCTTTTCACGAAGCCGTCAACCCTTGGAAATCAGAATGCCGGGTAAGGACACGGCAGGAAAGAAAGTTCCGACCTAAACCGTCGGTCGATAAACAGAAGCCGGATGGTTACAGAGCCCCAGTTATCCCGGAAACCATTGAAAGGGCCGGGGAACGCCAAGGAGGATTCATCGGGCGATACCGCTTTCCAATAAAAAGCGATCTTGAATGGATGACAATCAGAAAATTTTTCCGGATAACCACGAGCATTCCGACAGAGAACCCCTCCGCCCGGAGCAGGAAGAAAACGCCCCGTTGCTCAGCGCATTGAACGAAAGCCTGCTCCGGCTGGAACTTCAAGAGGAGCAACTTCGCAGGATCAGTACTGAACTCGGGTTGTTTCACCGCCGTTTCCGCGAGCTCTTCCAGCTCACACCCATGGGGTGTATTCTTATCGACCCCCAGGGGCGCGTTGAGGACATCAATGCAGCCGGTACCACAATGCTGGGCCTGGCCCGGTGGGATGTCATCGATCAACCGCTTGCACGGCTGGTTTCCCCCGAAAGCCGCAGGCACGTCGATGCGCTTTTACACCGCCTTTTCTCGGGACTGTCCTTTTCCCGGGAGAAACTCCGCATGGCAGCCCCTGGCGGGAACGCCTTTTTTCTTGAATTGTCGGGAATGCCGGAAATTACGCTTAACGGTGGCAAACCGGGAGCCTCCCTTCTCCTTTGCAGCAACGTTTCCACCTGCAGGAAACCGGACAACTTCGGACTGCACCTGGAAGAGGCGTGCATGACATGCGATTCCGGGACAGGTGGTGAACAGGACGAAAACGTTTTGTGCGCAGCCAGGGAAAAACTGCGTCACCTCTCGCATAAAACCATGGCGGTCCTGGAAAACGAACGAAAGATCATTGCCCGGGAAATTCACGACAGTTTAGGAGGCAGCCTTGCCGCCAT
>SLJY01000155.1 GCA_007134875.1 Desulfobacterales bacterium | reverse complement strand
GTTCCATGGAATCGGCCAGGCGGTTCCGGATGTTTTCTTTGACCACCAGGCGATCGACCACCACGTCGATCGTGTGCTTCCTGTTTTTGTCCAGCTTCCCCACGGATTCGATTTCAACCGTCCGGTCGTCCACCTTCACACGTGCAAACCCCTCCTTTTTCAGGCGGGCGAGCAACCGCTCATGGGTGCCCTTCTGATTGCTGACCAAGGGCGCCAGGATGATGATCCGGGTTCCCTCGGCAAGGGCCATGACCCGGTCAACCATCTGATCGATAGACTGAAAGGTGATTTCCCTTCCGCACTGATAGCAGTAAGGCGTGCCGACGCGGGCGAACAGCAGTCGGAGATAGTCGTATATCTCCGTAACCGTTCCCACGGTGGAGCGGGGATTATGGCTGGCGGATTTCTGCTCGATGGCAATGGCTGGCGACAGGCCTTCGATGCTGTCGACATCGGGCTTTTCCATCCGCTCCAGAAACTGGCGCGCATACGTGGAGAGTGATTCCACGTACCGGCGCTGCCCCTCGGCGTAGAGCGTGTCGAACGCCAGGGAAGACTTACCGGATCCTGACAGGCCGGTGATCACGACAAACCGATTTCTCGGAAGCGTAACGTCGATATTTTTCAGGTTGTGCTGCCTTGCACCCCGGATAGTGATTTTTTCGGATTCCATTATGCTTTTTCTGCCTGATTCATTTTGAAAAGTACCTGGCGCGCCGCCATTTCAACCGCGGCCACCAGGCTGCCCGGGTCGGCCATACCCCGCCCGGCAATGTCGTATGCGGTTCCGTGGTCCACGGAAGTCCGGATGATGGGAAGCCCAAGGGTTACGTTTACCCCGTCCTCGAAATGGATCATTTTAAACGGTATCAGTCCCTGGTCGTGGTACATGCAGACCACCGCGTCATAGGCGCCTTTTACAGCATGGTAGAAAAGCGTATCCGGCGGCAGGGGACCGACTGCGTCGATTCCGGCGTCCACGGCCGCGGACACCGCCGGCCGTATGGCCCGCACCTCCTCGGAGCCGAACATCTCCTCCTCCCCGGCATGGGGATTGAACCCGGCCACCGCGATCCTGGGCGAGGGTATTCCGAATCGCTCCTTCAGGGACCGGTTGGTGAGAACAATTGTTTTTCCGACGGACTCCCGGCTCAAAGCGCCAGAGACATCCTTCAACGGCATATGAATCGTAACCAGCACGACCCTCAGCCGATTGCCGGCCATCATCATGGCGTATTCCTTCGCCTCCGTCCGTGCGGCGAACAGTTCGGTATGCCCGTGAAACCGGCTTCCCGCAAGCTTCATGGCGGCCTTGTTGACAGGACCCGTGGCGATTGCATCGACCCGGTTTTCCAGTGCCAGGTCCACCGCCCGGTTTATATAGTCGATCATGGCCTGTCCCGTCGTCGGTGTCGGCCTGCCCCATTGCGCGTTTTTTAGATCCAGATCGGAAACATCCATGACATCGATCCAGCCCAGAGCATACACCCCTTCCCCTGGAGTACTCACGACGGATATGCGGATGTCCGCGCCGGTATCCGCCACCGCCTTTTTCAGGATACGGGCATCCCCGACAACCAGGGGGCGCACAGCTTCAAACAAACCGGGGCGCTCCAGGGCCCGGTAAATAATTTCCGGACCGATACCCACCGGGTCTCCCATGGTAATTCCGACCAAGGGTCTGTACTTATCCGTCATAAATACTCCTGCATCATTTGTTGACGCCTTCGCAAAAAGTCCAATACCTGCGTTACATACGATTTCTCAGAATCTCACGTACGCTAAATACTCTGCATTCTTCGAAATCGCGCAAGCCTTGATCTTGGACTTTTTTACAAAGTCATCTGATCGCGCCTTTTTATAAGCGCATCATTTGTTGGTGATTGCGCACACGAAAACACAATAAGCATCGATCAGCCGGATTCAAACCGAAATTTCACCCCGAACGGGCCAGAGCGCAAACTCCGGGTTCTCCTTGAAGCCCACGCCCACGGCGCCGTCTTTGGCATAATAGGCCCATGCGTAGCGGTTTTCATACATACTGGTGGTGCCGGACCAGTAAAATAATCCGACTTGCCCGAACGGATGGTTTTCCGGAAGCGCCGGCGAGTGGTTGCCCAGATCCGCAAGGCTTTCAAGTTCCCGAATCGAAGGCATCCGCCAGTCATTATGGCTGAAGGCTTTTTCTTGGTTCATTTTTCCGATTTCCGCAAGACTCTCATGCCACGAAAGAAAACCATCCCTCCTGCCCGCCTTTCGGGTCCAGCAAAGCCCCGTAAGGCGATCTGTCACGACGCCGTCCGCGGCTTCAAACCGGGGAGACGGCCAGGGCCTACCGGCCAGCAATGCCGTATGCTGCAACGGGTGATCCTCGCAGGCGACCTCCCGACCCGTTTCGTCCCGGCAGCGCTTCTGCCCCGTCCGGTAAACACCCTGACCGCTTCCGCCCGCCCGGACCGGCCACACCATGTTGGCGGCATGCTTCATGCCGCGATAAACTTTTGCACCGCCGAAATGGACGTACCAAGCCTGGTCCGGAAGGCGCGCGCATGTGCTTGCGCTCCAGTAATAGCCGGGAAACACGCCGTCGAACGGATGTCCTTCAGGCAGCGACGGGTTGATATGATCGTGGCTGGCCAGGGAAAAAAGCTCCCGCCGGTTGGGAAGCCGCCAGTCACCATATCCCCCGTAGGCCTCCCGGCCCATCTGCCCCACAAACCCGAACGCCTCTTTCCAGGTCATCGGGAACTCCCCGATGCCCGCATCCCGGCACCACATCAATCCCGTTTTTCTGTCTACGGCTGTATAGTCATCCGCTTCGAAACGTTTGTCCAAAAAGGGTCCTTTGACGGTTTTTACCAATTGTTGATGATCTCGTAAAAAGTCGCGATACCCCATTAGGTTTTGAGCTTCTGCTGCAAAACAATACCGCTTCATACGCCATCCGTATAATTAGGCTGTCTGTAACAGGCCTGCGACCCATTATCGAAATTCTTGACAGAAAGGACAAAGATATTGTATCAGTTTGTTCGCATACAAAGGATCTGCCTGCAATGGAAAAATTACCGGAAGATTTACCCGAATGCCTGGTTTTCCTGCTGGGCAAAGCGTACCAGAAGGCGCACGGCGATTTCAAGAACCGCCTGAAACCATACGGGCTGACCAATATTCAGCACCTTGTGCTCGAAGGCCTGTGGTACAGAAACGGCATGACCGCCACGGAGATCTCCAGGCTGCTGCGCCTGGACAAGGCAACGCTCTCCGGGGTGCTTGAACGGATGATCGAAACCGGGTGGATCACCCGCAAGCCGCACCCGGAAGACGGTCGGGTGCACCGGATTTTCACCTCCGAAAAGGCGGACAGCCTGAAAACAGCGCTCATCGAGGAGCGCAAAACAGCCAACGAGAATATCCTGTCCCGGTTTTCCGATGAAGAACGGGAAACCCTCAAACGACTCCTCCGGGAGTTAATATAACCGGAAAAAATTTTTTGCCTGCAAGGTTTGTATACGAACAAACTCGCCCACGGCCCAATTGAATAAAGGAGGCTTTCATGCTGCTCAACCCAAAAAAGGAAACATTTGACCATCTTGACCCGCGTTCAGCCGAAATCATGAAAAAGACCGTCGAGTATTTCGAAAACCGCGGCAAAAAGCAATTGAAGGAAGACTTTCACGAAAGATGCTGGTATTCGGACTTTCTGGAATTCGTCAAGGAAAACGAAATTTTTTCTACCCTTCTGACGCCGTCCGAACACGCGGAAGACGGCGATCCGGACAAGCGCTGGGATACGTTCCGGATCTGCGATTTCAACGAAATCCTGGCATTTTACAACCTGTCCCACTGGTACACCTGGCAGGTCACCATCCTGGGACTCGGACCGATCTTCATGGGCAACAACGACGCCATGAAAAAGGAAACCGCCCGGCTTCTCAGGGAAGGCGGCATCTTCGCCTTCGGGCTCTCCGAGCGCGCACACGGCGCCGATCTCTACTCCTCCGAAATGATGGTCACGCCCCTGGGAGACGGCCACTACGTGGCAGACGGCGGGAAATACTACATCGGAAACGCCAACGAAGCGGCCCTGGTCTCCACCTTTGCCAAGGACTCGGAGACCGACGAATACGTCTTCTTTGTGGCGGACCCGAAACATGACAACTACGATCTGATCCAGAACGTGGTGGACTGGGAAGGGTATGTGGCCGAATATTCCTTAAACGGGTATCCGCTTACGGACAACGAAATCCTGGCTTACGGGCGGGATGCCTGGGACTGCGCCCTGAACACGGTCAACGTCGGCAAGTTCAACCTCGGATGGGGGGCCATCGGCATCTGCACCCACGCTTTCTACGAGGCCATCAACCATGCCAGTCACAGAAACCTCTACGACATGTACGTTACGGATTTCCCCCACATCAAGCAGCTTTTCGTGGACGCCTATGCACGCCTGGCCGCCATGAAACTCTTTTCACAGCGGGCCACGGACTACATGCGCAGCGCATCGGAAAACGATCGGCGCTATCTTCTCTACAACCCCATCGTGAAAATGAAGGTCCCAACCCAGGGCGAGGAAGTGATCAACCTGCTGTGGGATGTCATTGCAGCAAGGGGTTTTGAAAAAGATGTCTACTTCGAAATGGCTGCCACGGATATCCGTTCGCTTCCCAAGCTGGAAGGCACCGTGCATGTCAACATGGCACTGATCATCAAGTTTATCGCCAATTATTTTTTCAATCCCGGCGAGTTCCCGGAAATACCGATCCGGAACGACGCCGCAAACGACGACTTCCTCTTCCGCCAGGGGCCGACCAAGGGGCTTGGAAAAATCCAGTTCCACGACTACAACCAGGCCTACAACGATGTGGATCTGCCCAACGTGAACATATTCAAGGAGCAGATCGGGGTGTTCAAAAACTTCCTGACCGACGCCGCACCGGGGCCGGAGCAGGCCAAAAATATCGATTTTCTGCTGGGCGTGGGCGAGATCTTTACGCTGGTGGCCTACGGGCAGTTGATCCTGGAAAAATACAAGATGGAAAAATTCGAAGACGACCTGCTCGAGCAGATCTTCGACTTCATGGTCCGCGATTTTTCCCGATACGCTCTGCAGCTCTACTCCAAGCAGGACACGACAGAAAAGCAGGGCGAATGGTGCCTCAAAATGATCCGCAAGCCGGTGGACGCGCCGGAGAAGTTCAGGCGGTTCTGGGAAGAGTATGTGTACTGCCTCCGGGATACCTATGAGATGAATCCGTAGAAACCTCCCGCCCTTCCGGAATCGGTATCGCCATCGGGAATATCCTTGAAGATATCGATGCCGGTTCCGGCGGGAAGACGCTACCAGGTGAGCAGGCCCACCACAGCGCCGGTCATGCAGGTTGCCAGCGTGCCGGCAATGATGGATCTGAATCCGAGCGAGACGATCTCATCGCGCCGACCCGGTGCGATTCCGCCCAATCCGCCGATCATGATGCCCAAACTTCCCGGGTTTGCAAAACCGCACAGGGCATAGGACATGATCAGAAGGCTTTTCGGATCGAGCGTTCCTTCCGGCAGTTCAGTGAGGTTGACATAGGCGATCAGTTCGTTCAAAATAGTCTTTGTGCCAAGCAGCGAGCCCGCAGCCGGCGACTGCTCCCATGGCACCCCCATGAGCCAGGCCACCGGTGCCATCACCCATCCCAGCATCCGCTGAAGAGACAACGCCTCTTCTCTCATGTCCGGCAGCAGGCCAAGCGCCAGATCCACCAAATGCACGATCGCCAGCAGAACAATGATCATGCCGATGATGTTAAGCAGAAGCTGCATCCCGGAGATCGTTCCCCGGGTCAGGGCATCCATGGCGCTTGTGGCCGGGTCGGACGCCTCCAGCTTGGCGGGGGTGGGCCGCTGAGTTTCCGGCACGATGATCTTGGATATAACAATGGCAGCCGGAACGCTGATGATGGAGGCCGTCAGAATGTGGGCCATGATATCGGGGATCGTATCCCGCAGGATACTTGCATACAGGACCATAACCGTGCCGGCAATGGTTGCCATGCCCGTGGTCATGAGGGTAAACAGCTCGCTTCGGGTCATTTTTTCGATGTAGGGCCGGATCAGAAGCGGGGATTCCACCATGCCGACGAAGATGTTGGCCGATACCCCCAGACCCTCGGCGCCGCCCAGGCGCATCCCCCGCTCCAGCACCCATGAAAAGGCATTCACGATTTTTGGCAGGATCTTCCAGTAGAACAATACCGCCGAAAGGGCGGAGACCACCAGCACCAGCGGAAGCGCCTGGAAAGCCAGGATAAAGGTTGCCGCCGGGTCTGTCACCGCGAAGGGCGGATCCCCTCCGCCGACATAACCGAATACGAAGGACGTACCCTCCCGCGTTGATTCCTCCAGTGCGAGAACGGCACGGTTGACATGCATGAATAAATCCGTGAACAGCGGCAGCTTCAGCAGGACAAGTGCAATCAGCACCTGCGACGCCACGCCGTAGACGGCAAGTTTGACCGGAAATTTCCTCCGGTTATCACTCAAAAACCAGGCGAAAAGAACGAAGGCCAGAATACCGGCAATGCCCTGGAAAATCATGCGGTCCTCCATGGTGTACTGCCCGTTGCACTGTTATGAGGGCGTGAAAAATCAACTTTTCCATTCAACTGCGCCTGCGCGCCTCCTATCACGAACATGGAGTGCCTGTCTACCGCCGCTTCTCCGGGACCCCCGCATCCTCCCCCACCCCGGCTCGCGGCAGCAATACAAACACGAGAAATACCAGGATTCCCATGCCGACGGAAGTCATCGCCAGGGCTGCAACATAGGCGCCCTTGTAGGCGGTGACTTCCGGAAAACCCGCAAACTGCATCAAATCCACCACGGGACCAGCGATCAGGGTTCCGGCAACCCCCCAGGAGAGAAACAGGGTGGCGTTAAAGTAGCCAAAAAGCCGCCCCCGGCGCTGCGGCGGAATCAGGATGGATGCAAGGGCGTACGACGAGGCCAGGATAATCACTTCCGCAGCCCCCCGGAAAAAGGAGGCCAGGTAAATCATCCACAAGTCCGCCGCAAGAACGAACAACACCAGGTATAACAGGGCAGCGGCGGCTCCGATGCAAACAGTACGGCCATTTCCTAAAACCTGGCAGATTTTTCCGGCAAGCAGGCCGAAAAGGATGATGGCAAGGGATTCCATATTGAAGATGTAGCTCAGAACCCTGCTGGAGACGCCGAACCCGGACTCCAGAAACAAGTACTGGGACTGGATCACCATGACGCAGTTCCGGCCGAAGTTGACGAACACCATGGCAGCCAAAAACACCGCGTACAGTCGGATGGAGGTGCGGAGGCACTGCGCGTCGCAGGACTCCTCGACGGCCTGGCTGCCACGGATGCCCCCTTCGGGAAGATAGTATACCGGGATCATGGAAATGAGCATCACACCGATGGAAACGAAAAAAAGGGTGCCTGACGCGAATCCCCAGCCGTCGTACATTCTCCCCAATCCGTCGTAGAGAAGCCCCCCGATCCAGATGCCACCCAGCCGCCCCACACCCCCGAAGCTGGTCAAAAGCCCCATAACGGCACTACGATCCCGCTGCGGATAGAGATCCGATATGAGCGCACTCCATCCGATATTGCTCATGGACCAGAGGATTTCAACGAAGGAAAGCCCGATAATGATCACATACCCTGCCATGGCCGGGCTGTCGACCCACACGTGGGCGGCCCAGACGAAAAGCAAGCCGATCCCGCCGGATAACTCCCCCCACAGGATCAGCGTGCGCCGAATCTGCCGCCGGTCGGAAATCCGCCCCCAGATAAATGTCTGGGAGAGGATGTTGAGCAGCATGGGAAGTGTTGCGAACAGGGTGGTTTCGGTTACCGAAAGTCCTAAATGATACCGGAGATAAACGGAAAGATACGCGTAAAAGAGCCCACGGCGGAACATGGCCAGCGCCTGGAAGGAGCTGACGCCCCTGAAGACGGACCGGGGCCATTCCGGAAAATTGTCCTGTGATTGCCGATGGGTCGCGGTCTGGCTCATGGATTCTTTACAAAACCGCATGATCGCGGCTTTTTAATGTTTCGTCAAAGCTTGATGCGCTATAGCACTAAATAAACATCGACACCCGGCAGTCCGGCCAGCAGTACATTGTTTTCATGTTCTTCCTGACCAACCCCCGGATGGGCCCGTCCTGGGAGATGACAAAACCGATACTCTCCGGGCATTTTCCGGTGAAATCGATCATGGAATTGTGCCGGGTCCCCAGCATTCGGTGCTCAAAAATCGTTTCCTCTCCGTTGTAGCCGTCGGGCCCTTCATACACCTTTCCCTTCCACCGGGGCGCCTTCAGGGTCGCGCCGAAGGATAGAATGCGGAACGTTCCGCTCATTAGCAGTGCCCCGTCCACCGCTGCAAGCTGGGCGAGAACCTGGAGGCGCTCCGATAATTTCCGGTTGAAGCTCATACGTTTCATGACCGAATCACCGGAATGTCCCGCCTCGGCGATCGACTCCATGATCAATTCATGAATTTTCAGGCTCTCCCGGAACGTGTATTTTGCAGTAAATAAATCGCGATATGCATCGATTTTCTGCCTGGGGATGATCAGAACCGACCCGCCACGGGTTCGGGTTGAAATCTCCGATAAGAGATAGTCCAGGCTGTGAATGAAAATTTTCCAGTACGCATGGTCCGCTGCCATGGATTCGGCATCCCGCTTGATCTTGTTAAACAGAAACGCCCCCATGGCCTTTGAGTAAAAAGGAGATGGCGTTGCCTTGATGAACTTGCCGGCTGCAAAACGGCCCAGTTGGGTATCTCCCCGGGAGATGATCAGCGAGCCCGGGGTTACGGAAGTTACCATGAACACATCGGGTCGGCGGTATATCTCGCCGTCCATTACCTCCGGAATGTCCTCGAAATAGTTGGGAAGGGCGTTGAAAAACATAGCGCCCCATATTTCATAGCGTTTTCTGCTCTCATCGACGGGGGCGACCACAAACGATGTGAATCGCGGATCAAACGCCATGGCCACCTTGGAGAGGCTGTCAACGGTCAGCGGAAGGCCCTGCTCGAACGTCATGATCAACTGTTTCCGACTCGGATCGGCCGCCGCCCGCGCCGCCCTTTTCTTGCCCATTAACACGAGACTGAAGGTTACCGGCCGGTCTTCCTCCTTTTTCAAACTGGCCAGAAATGCTGTTTCCACAAGGAACTCAACGTCTTCGGGTGAAAACGGTGACGGCCGCCCCTCGGCCTCCGGGACGCCGCAGCAGGTATCCCCGGGGGCTTCGCCCTGGCCGGGGACCCAAGAGTCCAGTATCTGCTGAATAATTGTCTTATCGAACATGGTGTGCTATAGGTTCCCTTGCTGAAGTTGCATACGAACAAATCATGATTATAACCATAAAGTACGCGAAGAAAAAGGAATAAAACCTGATCAGGAGAAAATGCTTATGTTCGCGAGACTCTCGGGAATACTGGCCGCTGCCTGGATGATGACACTGTTTTTTATACCTTGTGCCAATGGGGAAAAACCGGATATATTTGTCAGCATCGTTCCGCAGCAGTATTTTGTTGAAAAAATCGCCGGCGAACACGTTCGCGTGCACGTCATGGTCCCTCCCGGGTCCAGTCCCCACACCTACGAGCCCAAACCCGGGCAGATGCGGACGATTGCAAAAGCCGCAGCCTATTTCTCCATCGGCGTGACCTTTGAAGACGCATGGCTGGATAAAATTCGATCCGCCAGCCCGGATATGAAAATGATCCATACCGACCGGGGAGTTAAAAAAAGAGAAATCAATGAAGGACACGGGCACGGACATGGCCACGGGCATGATCACGGGCCTTCGGACCCACATATCTGGTTATCCCCGCCCCTGGTCATGCTCCAGGCCAGAAATATCCTTGAGGGCCTGGTCATGATCGACCCGGAAAACCGGAAAGAATACCAGGACAACTACCAAGCGTTCATCCGGGAGATTGCCGAACTCGATATTTTCCTCCAGAACCGGCTTACGCCGGGCACCCGGTTCATGGTATACCACCCGTCGTGGGGCTACTTCGCCGATGCCTACGGACTCGTACAGATCCCCATCGAGTTGGAAGGCAAGGCGCCCAAGGCCAGGCAGATGCAGGAAGTCATCCGCCACGCCCGGGAGAAAAACATCGACAGCATCCTGGTCCAACCCCAGTTTTCCACGCGGGACGCAGAGACCATCGCCCGGGAAATCGATGGAAAAACGGTGATCGCCGATCCACTGGCGGCGAACTGGTCGTACAATCTCAAAGCGGTTGCGGAACTGTTTGACGCAAGGTGAAACCAGTGACCAATGAAACCCCCATCATCACGGTCGAAAACCTCTATTTTACCTACAACGGGGAACCCGCGTTGGCAAATGTTTCCTTCCGTGTCGAGGAAAACGAGTTCCTGGCGATCATCGGCCCTAACGGTGGGGGCAAATCCACACTGGTCAAACTCATTTTAGGTCTTCTCGAACCGGACAGAGGCATCATCCGGGTCCACGGGAAGCCCCCGTCGAAGATGGCCCACTGCTTCGGATACGTACCCCAGGACGTCAATATAAACATCGATTTTCCCATCACGGTCCTTGACGTGGTCCTGATGGGACGTCTCCGGCAGGGCGGCAGGTTCTCCATGAGCCGGAAAGACCGGCACAAGGCACTGGATGTCATGGAAACCCTGGGTGTCCGTGAATTTGCCGAAAGAAAGATCAAGGACCTGTCCGCGGGGCAGCGGGAAAGGGTCTTCATTGCCCGTGCGCTTGCCGCAAACCCCGAAATTCTGATCCTGGACGAGCCCACCGCCAGCGTGGACACGGAAGGGAAAACCGAACTCTATCACCTGCTCCGGGAACTCAACGAGACCAAAACCGTCATCGTGGTCAGCCATGACCTCATGATCGTCTCCAGCTACGTGAAAAGCGTGGCATGCGTCAACCAGACAGTTCATTACCATCCCAACAACGAGATCACCGGGGCCATGATCGAAATGGGGTATCAGTGTCCGGTGGAACTGATCGCACACGGGCAGCCGCACCGAATACTCAAGACCCACGAGGATCTGTAAACGTGATCGAGGCGCTCCAGTTCGAATTCATGAGAAACGCTTTGGCTGCAGCCCTTCTGGCAAGCCTCCTGTGCGGCATCATCGGATCGTTTGTGGTGGTCAACCGACTGGTCTTTCTTGCGGGCGGCATTGCCCATGCCGCCTACGGCGGCATCGGGATCGCTTTTTTTTTCGGCATTCCCTACATGTACGGTACCATCGGCGTTGCGCTCACCGCGGCCGTTCTCATGACCGCGGTGGCTATCAAGGCGAAAAACCGATCCGACACATTCATCGGCGTCCTTTGGGCCGTGGGCATGGCAACGGGCGTCATCCTGCTGGATTTCACCCCGGGATACCACACCGATCTCATGAGCTACCTGTTCGGCAGCATCCTGGCCGTTCCGAGAGCGGACATTGCCTGGATGAGCGTCCTGGGTGCGGCGACCCTGGTTTTAACCGTTTTTTTTTACCGGGACATTCTGGCTATCTCCTATGATGCAGAATTCGCAAGGCTTCGGGGAGTACCGGTAAACAAGGTCTATTTTTTGTTCATCGTCCTGGTGGCGGTTTCCATCGTGTTTATCATCCGGGTGGCGGGGTTGATCCTGGTTATCGCCCTGCTGACCATTCCACCCTATATCGCGGAAAAATATGCCCGTTCACTCATGGCGATGATGATACTGGCGGTGATCCTGGCCGTGGTATTCAACCTGACCGGCCTGTGGCTTTCCTATAACCACGACCTGACCTCCGGGGCCAC
>SLJY01000107.1 GCA_007134875.1 Desulfobacterales bacterium | reverse complement strand
CGGAAAGGATGCGACAATGCAAATCGGAATGATCGGTCTTGGAAGAATGGGAGCGAACATGGTGCGGCGGCTCCTTGCAGGAAACCATGAATGCGTGGTGTATGATCACTCCGCTCGGATCGTCGAAGACCTGGCCGGAGAAGGTGCCATCGGAGCCGTTTCGCTGGAAGATCTTGTAAAAAAAATGAATGCGCCGCGTTCGATCTGGATGATGGTTCCCTCCGCTTTTGTGGAGTCGGTCATCAACGATCTTCTGGCTCATCTTGAACCCGGCGACACCCTGATTGACGGCGGCAACTCTTACTATGTCGACGACATCCGGATCGCCCGGGAACTTGAACCTCGCAAAATCAACTATGTCGACTGCGGAACGAGCGGCGGCGTGATGGGCCTGGAACGCGGCTACTGCCTTATGATCGGCGGCCCTGAAGACGCGGTGCAGCGCCTGGATCCGATATTTGCGACACTGGCGCCGGGGATGGGCGACATTTCCCGAACCCCCGGGCGTTCAAAAAACCATGGGACAGCGGAAAATGGCTATTTGCACTGCGGGCCGAGCGGCGCGGGCCATTTCGTCAAAATGGTGCACAACGGCATCGAATACGGGCTCATGGCCGCCTACGCCGAAGGAATGAATCTTTTGGCACACGCCAATGCGGGTAAAAACGTTCAGGCTCGCGACGCCGAGACGACCCCTATGCGCAATCCGGAAGAATTCCAATACGACCTGGATCTTCCCGAGATCGCGGAGCTCTGGCGGCGCGGCAGTGTCATTGCATCGTGGCTGCTGGATTTGAGTGCGGCCGCTTTGATAAAAGATCCGAAACTCGAAACCTTCGGCGGCCGGGTTTCGGATTCCGGTGAAGGCCGGTGGACCATCCGGGCGGCAATCGATGCGGGCATTCCGGCGCCAGTGTTAAGCACCGCCCTTTACTCGCGCTTTGGCTCGCGCGGCGAATCGGCGTTCGCCGACAAGCTGCTTTCCGCGATGCGTTTTGAATTCGGCGGCCACGGTGAAAAACCCGACCGCCGATAAGGTCAAGACCACATTTTTGACCCTGAAACAAGGCTTTTGTCGATATGGAGACCTCCCTGTTCAAAAAAGCATGGGAACATCTGGAAGCATCCGTGGTTAAATATAACGGAAAGCCCGTAGGCACGGTGGCGGCCAGGGACTCGTCGCCTGGCGGCGTCAATTACGACCAGGTGTTTACCCGGGATTTTGCCGTATCGGCAATTGCCTTTTTGCTAAACGGCCAAACCCGTATTGTGAAAAACTTCCTGTCCACCGCAGTGGCGCTGCAAAGCCGCGAAAAGCACTTCGACTGTTTCAAGGCGGGCGAGGGCCTGATGCCGGCCAGCTTCAAGGTGGATGCGGATGATTCCGGTAAACCCGTGCTGATTCCGGATTTCGGTGAAAAGGCCATCGCCCGCGTGGCGCCGGTGGACTCCGGCCTCTGGTGGCTCTATATTCTGAGGGTTTACGTACGCATCACCGGCGACCGGCAGTTTGCCAAACAGCCGGAATTTCAGCAGGCCATTCGACTGATTCTGGAATTGGCCCTCACCAATCGCTTTGACATGTATCCCACCCTGTTCGTTCCTGACGGCTCGTATATGATTGACCGCCGAATGGGCGTTTACGGATACCCCATAGACATCCAGGCCCTTTTTTATCTCGCCTTGCGCTGTGCCCGGGAACTGCTTGCCCAGGACGACGCCCAAAACACGGTATATGCCGATGCGGTCCGTGAGCGCCTGGGGCATCTGACGTATCATGTGCGCAACAATTACTGGCTGGATTTTGATCAGCTAAACGCCATGTACCGCTATGATGTGGAGAAGTACGGGGAGGATATCGCAAACAAGTTCAATATTTTCCCCGAATCCATACCGGAATGGCTTTTTGAATGGCTGTCGGACGGTGCCGGTTATTTTGCCGGCAATCTGGGCCCCGGGAGAATGGATTTTCGTTTTTTTTCCGCCGGCAATTTACTGTCGATTATCGCATCCCTGGCTGATTCGGAAAAAGCCCTGGCGATTATGAACCTGATCGGCAATCGCCGGGCGGATCTGATCGGTTGCATGCCGCTAAAAGCTTGCTATCCGGCCGTCAGCGGCAAGCAGTGGGAGGCCGTGACCGGATCTGATCGTAAAAATGCCCCCTGGTCCTATCATAACGGGGGGGCCTGGCCCTTTTTGCTGTGGGTGCTGGCTGCCGCCGGCGTAAAAGCCGGCAGACAGGACGATTGCCGGCAAGCCTTGGCCATTGCGGAAAAGCGCCTGGAAAACGACCGATGGCCCGAATATTACGACGGCCAAAAAAGCCGCCTTGTGGGCAAATACGCCCGGTATTACCAGACCTGGACCTGCGCGGGGTATGTGGCTGCTTGCACAATTCTTGCGAATCCGGAAAAAACCGCGCCGCTGCTGTTCGAACAGGACGAGGATGTCATCGGGTGCGCCGTGCGTGTGGGAAAACAATACTGAAAGGATAATACCTTTGGAACCATGTACCGTTGTAATTATCGGGGCTTCGGGAGACCTGGCGCAACGGAAAATCATTCCGTCGCTTTTTTCCCTCTTTCAAAACAACACCCTGCCGGATCCGTTTTTGATCGTTGGCTGCAGCCGGACAAAAATGGACGACAGTGCATTTCGCGACAAAATGATCAGCGCCATTGACAGAAAAAACGGGCCGCATTCTCAAAAACGCGAACTGTTTTTTCAGTCGTTGTTCTATCGCTCCATAGACTATAAAAATCCGGAATCTTATAAAAAACTGGCGGAATTGATAGAACGGTTGGAAAAAGACCGCGGTATGCCGGCAAACCGGATTTTTTACCTGGCTATTCCCCCGGTTTTATACGAGACAACAGCCCGAATGCTGGGAGAAGCCAGACTGAGCGAAGAAACACAGGGGGGCGGGTGGTCCAGGATCGTTGTGGAAAAACCGTTTGGCAAAGACCTTGCCTCGGCAAGACATTTGGACGGAATACTCCACCAATACTTTAAAGAACCCCAGATTTTCAGAATCGACCATTACCTTGCCAAGGAAACAGTGCAAAACATCATTTTGTTCCGTTTTGCCAATACCCTTTTCGAACCCGTATGGAGCCGGCACTATATCGAATCGGTTCGTATAACGGCAGCCGAGTCCCTGGGCATTGAGCACCGGGCCGGATATTATGAGCAATCCGGAGTACTGCGGGACATGTTCCAAAATCATATGATGCAGCTGCTTGCCCTGACGGCCATGGAGCCGCCGTCCCTGTTCGAAGCCGACCGGATCCGGGATGAAAAGGTTAAGATCTACCGCAGTCTAAGGCCCTTTCCGGTGGACCGATTGGACGATTTCATCATTTTGGGTCAATACGGCCCCGGGGCTGTAAACGGACGCATCGTCCCCGGCTATCGCGAAGAATCCGGCGTCAACCCGGAATCGCTGACTCCCACGTTCGCCATGATGAAGGTCTTCGTGGATAACTGGCGATGGCAGGGCGTACCGTTTTTCCTGTCCTCGGGAAAGCGGCTGGAACAAAAACGCACCCGGATCGTTATCGACTTCAAAGAAGTCCCCCATGCCATGTTTCGCCGGACGCCGGGAGGAGATATCCCCGCCAATCGCCTGATCCTTGGCATCTACCCCAAAGAAAGGATATCGATGACCTTTCAGGCCAAAACCCCCGGAAACCGCGTCCGCCTCCGGCCGGTGACCATGGAATTGCCGTATTACCTGGAAAATGACATGCCGGTTTTTGATTCTTATGAAAAAGTCCTGCAAGACTGCATATCCGGCGACCAGACGCTGTTCTGGCGGCAAGACGGCGTGGAGTTGTGCTGGTCTTTTCTTCAACCGATTCTCGATGCATGCGAAACATGCAGTGACCGGCCTGACAAACTGCATATTTATTCCGCCGGAAGTCGGGGGCCGGAGGCGGCCGGCATGTTTTCCCTGAAACGCCTTAAAAACCGGGAGCAGACTTGCAATGAAAGCCTTCTTTCTCCGGGGCGGAAGCGGCCCCACGGTACCCGGTTTTGAGCCTGGCACAGATATTGGCGAAAAAGGCGGGTTTCGTTCAGGCACTGGTTAAGCAATCAGATTGAAAGGAAACAATCGTATGAACCCCACAAAACAGCTACGGGACAAAGGCCAGAGCCTCTGGCTCGACAATATCACGCGCGAACTTCTTGAAAGCCGGACCCTTCGCCGCTACATCGACGAACTTTCCGTTACCGGCTTGACTTCCAATCCAACCATTTTCCACAAAGCCATTAATGACAGCACCGCCTACGATGCCGCGATCAGCACGCTTTCCGGTCAGGGGATGTCCGGTGAGAATCTGTTTTTTGAACTGGCCATCGAAGACCTGTCTGCGGCCATGGATTTGCTGTATCCGGTTTTTGAGCGGACCTGCGGCGTTGATGGCTGGGTGTCGCTGGAGGTCTCACCCCTGCTGGCGCATGACAGCGAGACCACACTCGCCGCAGCCAGGGAACTGCATGCCCGCGCCGGGCGTCCCAACCTGTTTATCAAAATCCCGGGTACCCGGGAAGGGTTGCCGGCAATCGAGGAGGCCACCTTTATTGGCGTTCCGGTCAACGTCACGCTCCTGTTTTCCCGGGAGCAATATATGGCGGCCGCAGAAGCCTACCTGCGGGGCATCGAGCGCCGGATTGACGCGGGTCTCAGACCGGATGTCGCCTCAGTGGCGTCCCTGTTTATCAGTCGCTGGGACGGCGCGGTCAAGGGCAAGGTGCCTGACGCGCTTGCCAACAGGCTCGGTATCGCCATGGGGGAGCGCACCTACAAGGCATACTGCGATCAGATGGCTTCGCCGCGGTGGAAGCGTGCGTTTAATTACGGTGCCCGCCCTCAGCGGCTGTTGATGGCAAGCACCGGCACCAAGGATCCCGAAGCCTCGGATGTTTTGTATATTGAGGCATTGGCCGCACCGCTGACGATCAACACAATGCCTGAGCCGGCGCTGAAAGCCTTTGCCGATCACGGCAAAATCGAATCAATGCTGGCGGCTGACGGAGGCGATTGTGAAGCCGTGTTAAGCGAATTTGCCGAAGCAGGCGTTGATGTGGATGCCCTGTCAACAAAACTCCAGGACGAGGGCGCGGCCCTATTTGTCAAGTCCTGGAACGAGCTCATTAATGTCATCACATCCAGGAGCAGGGCGCTGAAATAATAAAGCCCAAGGCGTACAAAGAGGTTCTTGACAAGATGGCAGACTTCTCGGGCCGGATCCGAAGCGGAGACTGGAAAGGAAAATGACCGGGTCTGAACCAGCGATTGAATGGAAACAAAAAGCCGGCGAGGCGGCGGTCGAGTCCGTCGCCTCGGGCATGGTGGTTGGACTAGGCACAGGGAGTACGGCCATCTGGGCGGTGCGGGGGTTGGCCGATCGAATCCAACAACGGGCGTTGACCGATATCATGGCCGTGCCCACCTCGTTGGAAACCGAGCGGGAGGCCCGCAGGCTGGATATTCCCCTTACCACCCTGGAATCCAGCTTTCAAATGGATGTGGTGATTGACGGGGCCGACGAGGTCGATCCCGATTTCAACCTGATCAAAGGAGGGGGCGGGGCCCTTCTCAAAGAGAAAATCGTGGCTCAGGCTGGTCGACGGGTGATTATCGTGGTGGAAGAAACGAAATTGTCCTCACACGTGGGAAAGCGATGCCCGCTACCGGTCGAAGTGATCCCTTTCGGATGGAAAACCCAGCAATTTTTCCTCGAAAACCTGGGTGCGACGGTCAGCCTGCGGCTCGATAAGAGACACAATGTGTATATAACCGAGCAGGGCAACTACATTTTAAACTGCCGTTTCGGGCCTATCCATGAACCCGGGGGATTGGCGCAAAGGCTCAAAGACCGCGCGGGGATCGTTGAACACGGCCTGTTTCTCCAAATGGCCACCGACCTTATCATTGCGGGTCCCAGGGGGCTCCGGCACCACACGGCATCCGGCCCGGCAGTCAAATCCCGGTTCCGGTTTGAGCAAAAGGGCAATCCGGCTGCGCCGGAGCTTCAGAATACTAAAAAAAAAGATCCATAACCGATAGTGGATTCCGTGTGGGATTACGGTGGCCGGTACAACCCCTTTCGCAGCAACGTATTTGAGCGGGATCGTTTTGTTATCGGCGGTGCTGCCTACAGCCTGGATGACATGGAAAAAGGTATTCTGTTGGGCGATGACTTCGAGGACAGAGGCTGGAAGGAAGCCCGTGTCCATTTTACCGTCAACTGTGCGTCCGTGGGGTGCCCGCCGCTGCACAAATCGATTTATACGGCCGACAACATCGAGTCATTGATGACCGAAAATACCCGACGGGCCTTCAATACAGCGCGGCATCTGCAGTTTGATGGCAAGACCCTTTATGTGACCGAGCTTTTTAAATGGTACGAGGAACATTTTGTGGAAGAAAGGGGTTCGGTCAAGGACTTTATCCGGGCTTATGCCGACGATGAGGTCGTTGAAAAGATCAATGCATCAGACCGGATCCGCTATATTGAATACGACTGGGCACTCAATAGCCCGGAAAACTTCCCTGAGTTCTGATCAATACCCCTGCAGCGGGGTATAAAGCCGGGTGTCGTATCAACGGGCTGTTTTGAAAACAAAAAGGAATAACTGCATGGACGGGAATCCGGAACAACAAAGGCTTGCGGCGCACACCTCGCGGCTGGCCAACTGGAAGCAATGGGGGCCGTATCTCAGCAACCGGGCATGGGGGACGGTTCGGGAAGACTACAGCGCCGATGGCAATGCATGGGACCATTTTCCCCACGATCATGCCCGCAGCAGGGCCTGTCGATGGGGGGAAGACGGGCTGGCAGGAATTTGCGACCGGCACCAGTATCTGTGTTTTGCCTTATCCCTCTACAACGGGGTGGACCCTATTCTCAAAGAGCGGCTGTTCGGGTTGAACAACCACGAGGGAAACCACGGCGAGGACGTCAAGGAATACTATTTTTACCTCGACAACACCCCGACGCACAGCTACATGAAAATGCTCTACAAGTATCCCCATGCGCCTTTCCCCTACTCGGAGCTCGTCCTGGAAAACGCCCGGCGCGGTGCGGATGCGGGTGAATTCGAACTTTGCGATACCGGCGTTTTTGACGAAAACCGCTATTTCGACATGTTTGTGGAATATGCCAAGGACGATCCAAAAGATATCCTCATCCGGATCACCCTCTGCAATCGCGGGCCGGAGCCGGCGGAATGCCAGGTACTGCCGACCCTGTGGTTTCGGAATACCTGGTCCTGGGGGTATCCCGACGGCCCCATGGGGGATGCGCCCGGAAAACCGCTTTTGGAAGAAACAGCCGCCCCCGAAGAAGCCGTTGCAATAAAAACCAGCCACCCGGCCGTCGAAACCTTTTTTTTATACGCCCAAAACGCCCCGCAGCTGCTTTTTACGGAAAATGAAACCAATTTCCGGCGGCTGTCGGGCGGCATGAATGCCTCCTTTTATGTTAAAGACGCTTTTGACCGCTACATCGTTCATGGAGAAAAAGAAGCCGTCAACCCTGACCGCAATGGTACAAAATGCGCGGCCGTATATACCTGCCGCTTATCCGAAGGCGGCTCGCAACAGTTGATTTTGCGGCTTACCTGCAGGGAAATGGATGCACCATTTTCCGATGCCGCCGAAATTTTTGAAAAACGGCGTGCAGAAGCAGACCTGTTTTTCCGGTCCATCAGCAGCCGGGCGTACACACCGGAAGAGGCAGTCGTGTTCCGCCGGGCCCTGGCCGGAATGCTGTGGAACAAACAGTTTTATTACTACAATGTTTCCCAGTGGCTCACCGGGGATCCGCAACTGCGGCGGCCCGTCCCTGGAATCGAGCCCGGAGTTGAGGCGGTACGAAACACCGCATGGAAGCATCTTGAAAATTTCGATATCCTATCCATGCCCGACAAATGGGAATACCCCTGGTTTGCAAGCTGGGATCTCGCCTTTCACTGCATCGTGCTCGGCATGGTGGATCCCGCCTTTGCAAAACGCCAGCTGATCCTTTTGACCCGCGAATGGTACATGCATCCAAATGGACAGATCCCCGCCTACGAATGGCAGTTTGGCGATGTCAATCCCCCGGTGCACGCCTGGTCGGCCATGCAAGTCTACCAGCGGGAGAAAGAGCAGACGGGAAAAGCCGACACCGCGTTTCTGGAAGGCGTCTTTCACAAGCTCCTGTTAAACTTTACATGGTGGGTCAACAAGAAAGATGAGGCCGGTAAAAACATTTTCCAGGGCGGATTCCTGGGGCTCGACAATATCAGCCTGTTTGACCGAAACCGCCCTTTGCCGTCCGGGGGGCACCTGGATCAATCCGACGCAACGGCCTGGATGGGATTTTACTGTCTGAACCTGATCACAATGGCTTTGGAGCTGGCAAAAACCAACCCGGTTTACCAGGACATGGCCAGCAAATTTTTCGAGCATTTCATGCAAATCGCCCGGGCCATGACCGGAGAGTTCCGTCATGGGGTCAGCCTGTGGGATGAAACCGACGGCTTTTTCTATGATGCGATCCACACCGGCGAAAACGAGGTCATACCGCTGAAAATACGTTCTCTGGTAGGGTTGATCCCCCTGATGGCCGTGGAAGTGCTGGATGCGAAACTGCTGGATCGAATGCCGGATTTCAAGCGCCGCATGCTATGGTTTTTCGACAACCGGAGCTATTTACGGGATCAGGGGCACATGGCCTGCGTCCGGAAACCCGGCATCGGGGAACGAAGGATATTCAGCGTTGTCAACGCCGACCGCCTGCAACGGATTTTGGAGTATATGCTCGACGAAAATGAATTTCTTTCACCCTATGGTATCCGGTCGTTGTCCAGGATTTACAAACATCACCCTTACCGTCTGCAGGCCGACGGCCAAACCTATGAGATCGGCTACCAGCCGGCAGAATCGGCGGGCGGCGATTTCGGAGGCAACTCCAACTGGCGGGGACCCGTCTGGTTTCCCATCAATCGCCTGATTATTTCAGCGCTGGAAAAATACCATCTCTATTATGGCGATGCGTTTACGGTGGCGTTTCCCACCGGATCCGAGCGAATGCTGACGCTAAAACAGGTCGCAGACGAGCTTTCCGAGCGTTTGATTCGCCTTTTTTTACCCGACGCGGACGGCAATCGCCCCGCAACGGGCCAAAGCCGCATCCCCTGGCAAGACCCCCACTGGCGCGACCTGATTTTGTTTCATGAATACTTTAACGGAGATAACGGTGCGGGCCTCGGCGCGAGCCATCAAACCGGGTGGACCGGCCTGGTGGCCGATTTGCTGCGCCGAAGAAGCCCTTGACAGTGTAGCTATGTCACAAACCGGTATCGCCTTACTCAACGGTACGGGATCCAACATGAAAACAGCATTTGTATTTACCGGCGGCGGCAGTCTGGGCGCGATTCAGGTGGGGATGTTAAAGGCCGTTTCAGCGGCGGGTATTGTGCCGGACTTTCTGGTCGGCGCATCGGTCGGCGCCATCAATGCGGCTTTTTTCGCATCCGATCCAACCCGGAAAGGGGCCCTTCGTCTTGAAAAAATCTGGAAAGGAATCAAGCGAAGCGACGTTTTCCAGATTGCACCCCTTGGTTCATTGCTCGGCATCTTCTCCTTTCGTGAGTATATTTGTTCACCCAAACCGCTTTCCCGGTTGATCGAAAAGAATATAGATCATAAGTTAATAGAAGATCTGGACGTGCCGTGCCATATCGTAGCCACGGACCTGTTTACGGGAGTTGATGTCTCCTTCTCCCGCGGTTCCATTATACCGGCATTGCTCGCCAGTACGGCTATACCCACGGTTTTTCCGCCCGTGCACATCGAGGACCACTATCTGGTGGACGGCGGCGTCACCAACAAAACGCCCATTTCCGTTGCGGCTGCCAGAGGGGCCGACAGGGTCATCGTATTTCCGACCGGCATGAGCTGTGGGCTGAAAAGACCGCCCCGCCGTCTGATCGAAATGGCCCTGCAGATGATCAACATCGCAACCTCACACCGTCTTGTTTTGGATATTGAGCAATACAATGACAAAATCGAAATTATCGCACTGCCCACCCTATGCCCCCTGGATGTTTCCATCTTCAATTTTTCGCGCACCGACGAACTGATCGACCGGGCCGAAAACAATGTTGCCGAATGGCTTGCCGCCGGGGGACTGAAAGCTGATCCGACTGCAGTGGGGGCCTTACGACCGCACTACCATTGAACAAAGGAGAAAAAAATGATCAAATATCTGATAGCCCTGTCACTTGTTTTCGCAGCTCCCTTGCAGGCTTCTGCACAATGGGACTTTTCCGAGCACAGCATCCCCCTTTCGGAGATTATTTCCGGCGGTCCGCCGCGTGATGGCATTCCCGCCCTTTTTGATCCTGAATACAAGACCGCGGAAGAATCCCCGTCCATGGATAATGAAGAAATGGTGATGGGCGTTTACATCAACGGAATCGCAAAAGCCTATCCTTTGCGTATTCTTTCCCATCATGAACTGGTCAACGAGCACTACAAAGACAAGCCAATCCTGGTAAGCTGGTGACCGCTCGCCTATGCCGGAGTGGTCTACTCCCGCAATGTCGATGGCAGGGAACTTACCTTTGGTGTTTCCGGAATGCTTTATAAAAACTACTTATTAAAGACATCCATTCGCAGTCCGGTCGCTATACACCGGGGAAAAACGATCCGTAACCAATGCCCGGGTACAACCTGAATGACAAGGCAACCTCATTGCCAATGACTTTGGTCACTTGGTGGAATTACCGTTCAGCAATTTCCCGTGTCACTGAATTCGAAATCGCACACGGCGGTTTTCGGCGGGCAGGCCTCCGGAAACCTCTCCGATCGCGTCAACCGCCATACGGCGGGGATCAATGCCCGCTTCTTCAAGATAGCTTTTCACCCTGTTTCCCCGTCTTTCAGCCAGCCACTGGTTGTAATCCGGGGGGCCGCTATCGTCGGTAGTCGCTTCAATGACAACGGACACATCCGGATTTGCTTTCAGCCATGCGGCTTTTTCATCCAGAACCCCTGCCGCCTCCTTTGAAAAATAGGAACTGTCAAAGTCGAAATAGACGGCCGTTTTCTCAAAATGCTTTTTAAAAGGCGTTTCCATCGCGGCAATGGCCTTTGCCCGGTCAACCGCATCCCTGGCATCCCGCAGGAGTTTTTCCAAATCCTCGGGAAGCATTTCATCGGCCCGGCTCACCTCCATCACCATTTGTTTTGCGTCCCGGGCATCGGCCTGGGCTTCGGAGGCCCTTTGCATTGCTGCATCCGCCTTGCTCTCGGCCGTTTCCGCCTTGGTAAGCGAGGCTTCGGTTAGCGAACGAACATCTCTTAGCTGCGTGATGGAAGCGCAGCCGTTAAACAAATGCGCCGCCGGAAAAAGAAGAATGAAAAACAACAGGGGAAGGTTTTTTCTTTTCATTTGCAGGATCCTCATAAATGGTGGCGGAACGAAATTGCCTGGCACACCACGATACAGGCAATCCCGATGTAGTGCGCCGAACGTGAATCCTATATTGATGCCGCGCCGTTGTCAAGCTGTCGCAACACTGCACTGTTCACCATAAACATATTGTATTATTAATAATTTTTTATTAGACCGGCGCTGTACCATCGCGGCGCTTTACTGAACCAGCAGTCGATTGACATTTGGCATGTTTTGATTGATAAAAATTCCATGTTGCCAGATTTGACGGCTTCGTAAAAAGTCCAATATCTGCGTTACGCGCGATTTCTCAGAATTTGCGGCTTACGCCTTGTAAACATACACGTACGCCAGGTACGCTGCATTCTTCGAAATCGCGCAAGCCT
>SLJY01000177.1 GCA_007134875.1 Desulfobacterales bacterium | reverse complement strand
GCGGAGCCGCGGTTGGCCAGCTTGTCCGCGCTGAATTCGGTCATATCGACGATATAGAGGTAAACGGGTCGGATCGTTCCGTCATCCATGACATGATAGCTCGGTATCATGTTCCCGAATGCAATGGCGTGCAGCTGCGTGGCCATGGCGATCACCGTGGTCGATTTACGGGCGTGAACTCGCATGGCGTCCTGGGCCTGGTAGACATTTTCAATGACTTCCGGCAGCGGGCCGTCATCCCGGATGGATCCGGCCAGGACATACGGCACCCGGTGCTTTTCGCAGGCATACATGATCCCGTCGGTCAGGTTCAGCGCTTCGATGGCTTTTGAGATGGAGCCTCTCCCGCGCACTTCGTTTAAAAGGTCCAGATGGTTGTAATGGCCCATGGGCAGCAGGTGCTGGGAATAGATGTCCTGGCCTAATGCTGTGCGGAAATAGGCGGCTTCCAAGTCGTGGGTAGCCAGTGCGTTTCCGGCCAGCAGGGCGTGGCAGTAGCCGCTTTCGATCATCCCCTGCATGGCCTCCCGGCTGTCCTTGTCAAAGGCGACCGCCGGGCCCAGCACCCAGCAGATATAGCCGTTGTCCCGGTCGTGGTGCAAAATCCGGTAGAGCTCGTCGTAGGACCGGGAAAAAGGGGTCTCCCGGGTTCCGCGGGTCCGGAAGACGAATTTGTCGGTTGTTTGCGCCGCGGGCGGATCAAAACCGGTCGTATGAACGTAGATCCCATCTTCGCCGTTTTCCGTCCGGCCCGTGACCACCGGGTCTCCCTGCCGCACATTCCGGGGTTCGATCACATCCAGGGTGTTGTTCCGGAAAACGATAACGGCGTCCATACGGCTTTCCGGGGCCAGAAGCCACGATCCGCCGCCCCTATGAACATATTCCGGGTAGTTCGATGTTCCGTGGAAATCGGCTGGAACCACCCCGTCCGCGGGGGCGGGATCGAAGCGGGCGGCGGGTGCGTTTTTCAGCCCCGGGCGGGAGAAGTCCGGCGGAGTGTAGGGGGGAATGACCGGTGTCATTGGCGTTCCTTTTTCCAGTTTGTTGTTTTCTGCCGCAGAATCGAAATCGGGATCGAAACCGCACTATCAATAATAGATGATGGGGAAGGCCCCTGATTCGATAGCGAAAAAAACCCAAGACCGGACAATGAGAGTAAAATCTTGTTTTATTCCCACATCGGCCTTATATATGGATAATAAGAGAAGCCGGCGGTGCCGGCAAATTTTTCACCCGTTTAAGTGACAATCTCCCCCGGATATTTTTGACGACCCGGTTGTTCAAACCCATTGCAGGATTAACGGCCCATGAAAACCATTACGACGTTTCCCTTCCCGGTCCGGGAAGTGGAGCATACGTGGATTCCTCTGTCAGACGGCACCCGCCTGGCAGCACGGCTCTGGATACCGGAGGGGGCCGAAGACCGTCCGATGCCGGCCATCCTTGAATACATTCCTTATCGCAAGCGCGATTTTGAAGCCGTCGGCGACGCCGTTACTCACGGCTATTTTGCCGGCCACGGCTATGGCTGCGTCCGGGTCGATCTGCGCGGCGCCGGGGAGTCGGAGGGCGTGCTCCGGGATGAATATCTGCCCATAGAGCAGCAGGACGGCCTGGAAGTCCTCCGGTGGATCGCAGCCCAGCCATGGTGCAGTGGAAACATCGGCATGATCGGCATTTCCTGGGGCGGGTTCAACGGCCTTCAGATCGCTGCCCTTCAGCCGCCCGAGCTGAAGGCCGTCATCACGGTCTGTTCCACGGACGACCGGTACGCGGATGACGTCCATTACATGGGCGGATGCCTCCTGGGCGATAACCTGTCCTGGGCATCCACCATGTTTGCTTACAACGCATGTCCGCCCGATCCGCTGCTGGTGGGCGATGCATGGCGGGGGATGTGGATGGACCGCCTTGAAAAAAGCGGGTTGTGGCTGGAAACATGGCTGAAACACCAGCGGCGGGACGGCTACTGGCGCCACGGCTCCGTATGCGAGAACTTTGAAGCCATCCGGTGCCCGGTGATGGCGGTCAGCGGCTGGGCGGACGGGTATTCCAACGCGGTATTCCGGCTCATGGACGGACTCGGCATGCCGCGAAAGGGGCTTATCGGCCCCTGGAGCCATAAGTACCCCCATTTCGGCGTACCCGGTCCGGCCATCGGGTTTCTCCAGGAAGCGCTTCGCTGGTGGGACACCTGGCTGAAAGGCGAAGAGACCGGGATCATGGAAGAGCCCATGCTCCGGGTCTGGATGCAGGACAGCGTGCCGCCCTCCACCCGCTACAGGAAGCGCCCCGGCCGTTGGGTGGCCGAAGCGGCATGGCCTTCTGAGTCCATTGACGAAAGACCGTTCTACCTGGACGATGCACATCATCTCTCGGAAGAGTCAAAGGAATCGGGTTCGCGGGAAACGGCCGCCATGACCATCCAGTCTCCCCTCAGCGTGGGATTGTATGCCGGTAAGTGGTGCTCTTATGCAGCGCCGCCGGACCTTCCCCACGATCAGCGTGAAGAAGACGGCGGTGCCCTGGTATTTGAAACGCCGCCGCTTGAAGAACCATTGGAAATTCTGGGCGCACCGGTTGTTCATCTCGAGCTTTCCGTCAGCCGGCCCGTGGCCATGGTCGCCGCCCGGCTCTCCGATGTGGCACCGGATGACAAGGCAACGCGTATTACCTACGGGATGCTCAACCTTTGCCACCAAAACGGGCACGACAACCCCGAACACCTGGTACCGGGCCGGACCTATACGGTATCGTTTCCGTTAAACCATATCGCCCAGCACTTCCCGGCCGGCAACCGCCTGCGGCTTTCCCTGTCCAGTTCCTACTGGCCTTTGGCCTGGCCGCCGCCCCGTCCGGTGCGGCTTACGATCCATACCGGCGCAAGCCGCATGACGCTTCCCGTGAGAAAACCGCAGGAAAGCGACAAGACGCTCCGCCCGTTTGACGGACCCGAAGGCGCTCCGCCGCCGGCCATGACCCGTCTGGAGCCAAAGAAGCTCAAATGGCGGGTTGTACGGGATCTCGGCGACGATATCTCCACCCTGGAAGTGATCAAGG
>SLJY01000034.1 GCA_007134875.1 Desulfobacterales bacterium | reverse complement strand
CCGCGCCCGCGTCCGGGTACTTGACGAAAAAAAGGATGCAGCGTCGATTCCGGCGTTGCACTGAATTTCCCATGGAATGCGGTTGCCTCGCGGCAGTTGCTGTTTTACGGCAGGCGAAAACCTGCCGCACGCCGTCCGGATGGCGCGCTGGCCGCCGCCCGGCCGCCCCGACCCGTATTATGCCTGAACTGAGCGATTTAGGTTATGGTGTCATTGCAATAAGCCGGGATGCGATGTCCTCCATGTCCCTGCCGATCATTTCGGGCGCCGGTGCCAGCGGGAAAACCGCCTGCCCCGGGCGGGCGACAAACGCCGTCCGCATCCCGGCCCATGCGGCGCCGCCCACATCCCATCCGTGCGCGGCGATCATCATGCAGTTTTCAACGGGTGCTTTCCGGCTTCGGGCGGCCCAGTGGTACACCGCCCGGTGAGGCTTGTACATGTTCCGGTCTTCCACGCTGAGCATGAAGTCAAAAAGCCCTTCCAGCCCGGCATTGGCGAGCTGTTTTTCCATGGCCTCCCGGGAGGAATTGGTCAGCGCGCCCATGTGAAAGCCTTGCTGCCGGAGGCGTTCAATGGCCGGCATCACGTCCGGATGCAAAGGCGCCGACAAAAGCGGCGCGATCGCTTGCCGGGCACGGTCTTCTGACAGCCCGACGCGGTTTGCCTGCGCCACCATCATCAGCGTGGCAACGGCGATTTCACCGAATGGCCGGAATTCTTCCGCCGCCGTAACCACCAGGGAATGCTGGAGCAGCGTTGGGAACCAGAGCTCGGCCAACCCGGGATTGCCGCCAAGCGCCTCGCTTACGGCAATCCTGACTTCCGACAGGTCCAGCAGGGTCTCGTTGACATCGAAAAACAAAACACCGGGTCTTTGAACATTTTCCATATACGCCTCCGCCGGGCTTGCGTTCCCGGTTATGCTCATCGTTTTCCGCAAAATCCTTTAAATTCCCATGGGAACCAGAAACATCCTGCCGGCCATCCGCATTTCCTTGTCCCCGTCCGTTTCGCAGCGCTTTTTTACGTCCCGCAGGATTTGTCCCGCCGCCGTTTGGTTCCAGTACCATCGGGTAAAGGCTTCGCTGTCCGGTATCCCGGCCCCGGGACGCGATATGGCGGCCTCGTAGTAAAAGGCCTTCAGGTCCTGCGCGGCAAGCCGGAGCGCTACCGCGGGAGGGCCCGTCTCGTCCGGCGGCAGGATATCTTTTCCGGAAAGATAATCACAAAACAGCGCCGCCGCATCTTCGGGTGTAAAATGGGACAGGGCCGTGCGCCCGCGCTTTTGCACCCCGATATCGTACCAGTTGCGGAGTTCGGCCACTTCCTCCCGGAAGGCCTGCATCCGTTTTTCCGGTCCGGTTTCATCCGCCTGACCGGGCGAGAAGCGAACGGGGCAGGCCCAGGTTTCATCCGTACCGCCGGCGTCCCCCGCTTTGGCGGGCGCTTCTTCGGGAAAAACCTCCAGCACGGGCACGGATTCTGCTTCCAGCAGCCGGAGCGCTCCGATCAGTACTTTGCGCTGAAACACGGCATCCCCCGGAACCCCCAGCGGCCGGCCGAGTTCGAAAGGGACCCACAGGGCTCTCGGCGGCCGGATGGCCTCGGTATGCTCGTAGATCAGGCTGATCTGGGTGGTCGGTATGCCTTCGTTTTCAAGATAGTTCGCCAGCGCGCCCACGGCGCGCGTGCAAAACGGTCAAACCGGCACCAGAAGCGCCGCGTCCACGTTGTCTCCGGCCAGAAGGCGGGCCAGGTTTTCGGCATGGGGGGCCATTTTGGCAGGATCGGTTGCGCCCATAAACGAGAAGTGATAGTTCGCAACGCTGCCGATCACGCCGTCCGCCGCCAGCTCACGCAAACGATCGATGGGGAATACCAGGTTCCAGTCCTGCTGGAAGCCGGTCCGGTCGAAATTGGTTGAGATGTGGGTCATGACGAGGTCCCCAGCGGGCGTGTCCCCTTCAATCACCCGGTAGTCCCCCTCCATTCCCCCGAACGGGCGGTCTTCCCGGCGATGCAGACCGGCCGTGGAGATGATCGCAACCCGGCGCTTTGCCAGTTCCGGGCCGGACGCCCGGGGGGTTTGTTCAAAATGCGGGCAGGGCAGATCCGCAATGTGGGATCGCATCGGTTCGGGCAGTTGGTCGAGTCGTGCCATGGGGTGCTCCTTTTTGCTCATGCCCAAATAAACAATAACGTAATTGTTTATTTGAGGCGATTTTAAAAGGTCTTTGGCGTTGAACGGTTTTATGATAAACTATAAACATACTATTACGTAACTGTCAAACAGAATGCCATTGCCGATAGGCGGGCGGGTGCCATAACCATGCTGCGTATTGGCCAGGAAATATACGCTTGGCCGGAGGTTTTCGCCGGTTTTTTTTGTGTAGCTGTGTGGGAAATGCCGGCGCCGTATGCTTCGCAGTATCGGTTCGATATGATACAGGGGACGCAGTCGCCGTGATGACCACGGAAAATGTGCTTTTCCGTATCAGAAATCTTATATTATGGGATTATAGCAGCAACGGGATTGACGGGGCGCAAACGGCTTTCATCCGTTTTGGATGCACCCGCAAACCATTGCCAATCGCAGGATAGGGGAAAACGTATGCAGCCGGTTGTTTATCTTGACTACAATGCCACCACGCCGCATGACCCTGAAGTTCTGGACGCCATGCGGCCGTTTCTGGAAACCGAATTCGGCAATCCTTCCAGTTCCCACCAATATGGCGAGGCCCCGCGCCGGGCGGTTGCCGCCGCCCGTGCCCGCGTAGCCGAACTTATGGAATGCGCCCCGGAAGAGGTGATTTTTACCTCCGGCGGCACGGAATCCAACAACCATGCCATCAAGGGCGCGGTTATGTCGGGGAGCAGTCGCGGAAAGCATATCATCACCTCTCAGGTGGAACATCCCTCCGTGCTCGAAGTATTCCGTTTCCTGGAAAGACAGGGCTTTGAGGCGACATATCTTCCTGTGACCGAAACAGGTCGCGTTTCCCCGGATAGGCTTGAGTCCGAAATCCTGCCGGATACCATTCTGATCTCGGTGATGCACGCCAACAACGAGGTGGGGACCGTGCAGCCGATTGAATCAATCGCGGCCGTCGCGGAGAAGCACGGTATATTCATGCACACCGACGCCGCCCAGTCCGCGGGAAAGATCCGGACGAACGCCGGCATGCCCGGCCTTTCTTTTATGAGCATTGCAGGGCACAAGATGTATGCCCCGAAAGGCATCGGCGCCCTGTATATCCGGGGCGGCATTGAAACGGAGCCCTTCTGCCACGGGGCGGGGCAGGAAGGGGGCCGAAGGGCGGGCACGGAAAACGTTGCAATGATCGCCGCCCTCGGCAAGGCCTGCGAGATCGCCCGAAGGGATTTCGATGAAAACAGCGGACGCATGCGGCGGCTGCGGGACCGCCTGGAATCGGCAATCCTGGCCGATATAGCCGGGGCCGTGGTCAACGGGCACCCGGCGCACCGGCTGCCGAACACCCTCAGCATATCCTTCCCCGGGCTTGCGGCCAACCAAATCCTCGAAAACATACAGGACCGGGTCGCTGCATCCGCCGGCGCGGCATGCCATTCGGATACCGTTTCCGTCTCTCACGTGCTCCGGGCCATGGGGCTGGATGAAAACCGGGCCGGGGGCACCCTTCGCCTGACCACCGGCCGCATGAACACGGAAGCGGAGATCGACCGGGCAGCCGCCGCCATCAAAGCCGCCGTGGAAAGTCTTCAATCCGGGCACTGATCCACTCCCGCAGAGGGGCCAGATTTTTGCTTTCCAAAATGACACGGGAAGAAAAAATCTGAAGCAAAAGCCAAGGATATCAAATGAATCGTGGAGGCGTTATGAAAAAAATTATCATGATGCTGGGATCCGCGTCTTACATCGGCCAGGATGCCGACACCGTGCAGGGCATTGCCGATGCAGCCGTGAAAAAAGGCCACCCGGTCACGGTGGTGGGCTCCGGTGACGGCACCTACTGCTTTTTAAAGGGGCAGCGGGCGTCCGGGGCGCCGAATATCGAAAAGGGATTTGTCGATCTTGCGGATCGGGGGGTCAAAATCGATCTTTGAGGGACCTGTTTCAGCTTTCGCGGTCTGCGAAAAGAACAGTTCATCGACGGCGCACGTTCAGGCACCCTGAAAAGCCTTTTCCAGACCTTGGATGAAACCGACATCGTTATCAGTATCAGTCCATAGCCGGGGAGGATATCATGGCAAAAGACATTTTGATCGTTGTCCGCCGCGGGCCCTACGGCAGCTTTCAGGGCGCCGAAGGGATCAGACATGCCAACGGAGGGCTTTCAATGGGGTTTCGGCCGGTTTTTGTTTTGATTGACGACGGGGTCTACATGGCCAAAGCGGACCAGGATCCGGGAGACAGCCCGTGGCTTTCCATGGGCCAGACACTGGAAGAACTTGTCGCAAGGGGGCTCTACGAGAACAAGGAGCGGCCCGCCGAATTTTACGCCGAAAAGGAGTCGCTTGCCAAACGCGGCCTGGACGAAAGTGACCTGGTCGAAGGCCTTGGGATTATCAACCATAAAAAGGTTTCTGAACTGATGGCGTCAAACCATCTCCAGTTAATATTTTAGGAGGCCCTGCCATGAAAGCAGCCGTTCTTCTCAAAAGCGGCCCCGGTACGGACAATGCCGAACGCGCCCTGCAAACGGTCCGTGACATGCTGGACGCCGGCCACGGCGTCAGCCTCTTTCTGCTGCAGGAAGGCGTCCGGTTTTGCGATACAAAAACGGCCCGCACCGAAGCCGAAGGGCTTGAAGCGCTGGCCGGGATGGGGCTGGATATCCACGTGCTGACCCGGGATGCCGCATTGCGGGGCATGAATACGGAAAGCACCGGTAATCTTTTTACCGGAGGATCATACGAATCCCTTGTCGACTTGATGGCATCCTGCGACCGGGTGGTTGGCATTCTGTAACCGGGGCCGGGCAGGAAAAACCTTTAAGGAACGCATGCGGGCCAATGTCACAGCGGAAATACCAGGAAATCACGGATTCCCGGGAGGTACTGGAAATCGAGGATCCACCATGACGACGAAAATAGCCATACTGGGCGCCGGCCCCGGGGGGTACACGGCGGCCGTTAAAGCGGCGCAGATGGGCGCCGATGTCACTGTTATCAAAAAAGACCAGGCGGGCGGGACCTGCCTGAACCGGGGGTGCATTCCCTCCAAGGTGATGATCAGCACGGCGGAGCTTTTGCGGAAAATGCAAAAGGCCGGATCATACGGCATTGCCCTGGAAGGAGACGTCCGTGCCGACATGCCGGCTTTGATGGAAAGAAAAAACCGGATTGTAAACGCCCAAACCGACGGAATCCTGAAACTGCTCAACCATCATCATGTCCGTTACATCCGGGGAGAAGGCGTTATCAGGAAAAACAACCTTGCGGCCGTGCGCACCAACCAGGACGAGACGCACCACGCCCCCTGGGACAAGCTCATCATTGCCGCCGGCACCCGGCCGTTTGAACTGCCGGAACTGCCCTTCGACGGCGAGCGAATCCTGTCGAGCGATCATGCCCTTAACCTTCAGACGGTTCCGGAATCCGTACTCATCGTGGGCGGCGGCGTGATCGGCTGCGAGTTTGCGTTTCTTCTTTCGGCGCTCGGCGCGCGCGTAACGATTGTTGAGGCCCTGTCCCGCATGCTTCCGCTGCCCTCGGTGGACGAGGCGTGCTCAACGACGCTTCAGCGGGAAATGAAAAAACGCAAAATCCGTTTCATGGTTGACAGCACCGTGGCCGGGGCAGCGGAAAAAGACGGAAAATTAAACGTGGAAATCCGGTCTTCGCCTTCCGGCGGGAATGGGTCAGGCGGAAAGAATGACCCAGTGTTTCAGCAGGTGGATAAAATACTGGATTGCATCGGGCGCACCCCGGTTACCCCGGACATTGAAGGCCTTGACGCCCTTGGCGTGGAGACGGACGAAAAGGGCTGGATACAGGCGAATGAAAAGCTGGAGACCGGCAGCCCGGGTGTCTATGCGGTCGGAGATATCCTGGGCCCCTCGAAAATCATGCTTGCCCACGCCGCCTGGACCGAAGGCATGGCTGCGGCGCAAAACGCCATGGGCGGGGAAAAAAGCATGGATTACGATAGGGTGCCCGGAGCCATATTCACCGCTCCGGAGGTGGCGAACGTCGGATTGACGCAAACCCGGGCCAGGGAAGCGGGATACGGGGTACGCGCCGACAGCGTCCTGTTCCGAGCGCTTGGCAAGGCCCAGGCCATTGGCGACATTGCCGGGGAGGCCAAGATCATCTCAGAGATCGATACCGGCAGGATTCTCGGGGTTCACATCATCGGCCCGCACGCAACGGACCTGATCGCCGAAGCCGCCCTGGCATTGAAGATGAAGGCCACTGTCAGGGATCTTGCGGAAACCATTCACGCCCATCCCACCCTGGCTGAAATCATGATGGAAGCCGCCATGAAAGCCATGGATCAACCCCTTCACGGATAACCAGGCAAGGAGTAATACCTATGAAACCCATGGATGAACTGATCATTCCGGACGATCTCCTTTTCGGGAGCAATCATGAATGGATCCGCCGTGAAAACGGCCATGCCAGAGTCGGCATCAGCGATTACGCCCAGGACCAGCTGGGTGAAATCGTCTTTGCGGAGCTCCCGCAGGTGGGGGATACATTCAAAAAGGACGACGCGTTTGCAACCATCGAATCGGTCAAAACGGTATCCGAGCTCTACATGCCTGTCAGCGTGGAAATCATCGAAGTCAACGACGCCATCGGGGACGCACCGGATCTGATCAACCAGAGCCCCTACGAAAAGGGCTGGCTGATCGTGATCCGGCCATCGGCGCCGGAGGAGTTCGACACCCTGATGACCGCAGGCGAATATATTGGGAAAATCAAGGAGCCGGACAGCCAATAGCCGGTTCTGCTAGTAACCGGTTCGGCCAGTAACCGGTTCGGATAGATCATACCGGGGCCGCCGGCCGCTTCCGATGGAGGGCCGGCCCCGAATGAGCGAAGATCAAACGATGTGGGAAGATCCAGGGAAGACCATGTCTTTATCGCCAAAACCGCCGTGGTTGAAGCGCCGGCTGCCATCCGGGCCGGTTTACGAGCAGATGCGCGGGCTGTTGACCGGCTGCGGGCTTCACACGGTCTGCCAGGAAGCTGCGTGCCCGAATATATGGGAATGTTTTTCAAAAAAAACAGCCACGTTTCTGATCCTGGGAAACCGATGCACCCGAAACTGCCGCTTTTGCGCGGTCGGCCACGGCCCCCCGCAGCCGCCGGACCCGGAAGAGCCGGGCCGGGTGGCCGGGGCGGCCCGGCGGATGAACCTCCGCTATGCGGTTGTCACATCGGTAACCCGAGACGACCTCGAAGACGGGGGCGCTTCGCGCTTTGCCGATACCATGGACGCCTTGCGAAGCGAAATCCCCGGAATCCGACTTGAAGTCCTGACTCCGGATTTCATGGGTGATGCCCATGCCGTAAAGCGCGTCGTTTCGGCGCGGCCCCAGGTATTCAACCACAACATTGAAACGGTTCCCCGGCTGTATCCGGATGTCCGGCCCCAGGCGGATTACCAGAGGTCACTGGATGTGCTGAAAACAGCCAGGAATCAAAGCCGGAAGCTCATCATCAAGTCCGGCATCATGGTCGGGCTCGGGGAAAATGAACAGGAGTTGGAGCGGGTATTCCGGGATCTTGTAATCGCCGGCTGCAACATTCTGACCATTGGTCAATACCTCCAGCCGTCAAAAGAGCAGCTTGCCGTACAACACTTCCTTCCACCGGAAAAATTTCAAAAGATGAAAGACAGGGCCCTTGAAACAGGCTTTTCCGTGGTTGAAGCAGGACCTTTTGTCCGAAGTTCCTTTAACGCGAATTACCTGTTTCGGATGTCCAAGTTACAGAAAGATTGATAGTAAAGGCTAAATGTGCATATTCCGGCTATGCCGCTTCAGAAAATGCGAAAATTTTTAATTGACCAAACCCCTGAAAAGCCAAATTGCACATTCTGAAGCACTTCGGAACGTTCAAAAAACAAAAAAACCCCTTCACGATAATAGCTGATCCAGTTTTTTTGACACTCCCAGACAGCTTGCTTATTATAATTAAACGACACATAAAAAATTTGAGAGTCCCGTTTGGCGATAATCCAAAGTGTTGTTTCAAATAAACTGCCTGCAATGATACAGGAGAATACGATGCGCACTATTTTTCCAGCCGGAATGTTGGTGACGGCAGCCGCAGCCATGGTTTTTTTTCTTTTCCTGTCCCCGGCCAATGCCGGCAAAGATTCTTTGGATGGCCGCTATGTTGGGTATTCGTGGGCGGGAGAGGCCCGCGGCGTTGAGTTCAAGGATGCCGACCGGTATGTTGAAACCGTTATCCAACTCGACGACGACGGAATCATCGTCGATGCAAAAATCAATTTCTTCACAAAGGTTGACGGTTTCTGGACGATGCGGCAGAGCGGGAATGCCATGGTTATCGTGGATTATTCGATTGACCCGGAACCGGCGACTCCCGGAACCGGTGATGATTACAATCCGGGAAAATCCATGTTCACTATCTGCACCGCCGACAAAATGAGCTTTTACTCGGTGGGGGTCGATGAGACCGGAACCGTGGCTGCCCTGATCGTGGATCCGATTACCCGGTACCAGTTTGAAATGAAACTACCGGCTGATTTCGATTTCGGGCGCCCCATGGGAGAAATGACGATCGGAAGCGGGCTTGCGGTTCCAACGGTCAGGACATCCGCATCGGGTTTTCTCCGCCCGGAAACCTGGGACTTATACAAGGACAGGACCATATTCAGTATGTACAAGCCATGGTCGTGGGTTCTCAACCTCTATGGACCATTCGAGGGACTCGACGACGATTCGTCGGTAGGGGAGCTGCTCGAGGCTATGGGTATACGTTTTGAAGACGAACGTCCCGAGCCGATGGATGTGACCTATGGCTATTACGGCGTCGGGGGATGGCATGGAAATGCCCGGGCCATGGAAAACTACCTGATCGGAAAGAATGCCACGGAAACAACATCTCTGGTTGACTGGTCCGAACCGCGGTATGCCAACGCAATCAACGAAGAAAATCAATTCGGCATCGATGTCCGGTCCGGGGCGACCCGCACGGTTCAAAACTCCTTTGACGGTATTTCCGGCGCCACGGTGAGAATCTCGCGGGAAGCCACCTCCTACCAGCGGGCGCTTGTGGCCGCCGGAATAATCGACGAATCCGATGTTGTAATTGGACGGTTCTGATCGCTTCTGCATCAGGGTTCTGAACGATTCCCTTTTTAGACCCTTGTGAGGACGGAATCCGGACAAGGGATCCATGTGTACAAATAATTCTTGGCGGAGATCAGCACTGCTGAATCCGCCAGGGTATTACCCTCCTATGAAAACTATTTGACGGGCACTTTTTCTTTTAAGGGGCTATTGCTGCCCCATCTCCAGTATTGCTTTTCAGGCTGCACCATTAATACAGGGCTATTCGGAAATTAACTTGCGAACATGAAAAACATTTTATATATCCAAATTCGATATCGAAATTGGAGTACCATATGAAACAGTCAGTTAATCCCAATATGCGAAAACACCACGATCTTCTGTCTGGTCTTGTACGGCTGCACGTGTTGCACCATGCCGCGCAGGGAGAAATTTACGGGCAATGGATGATCGATGAACTATCCGAACACGGCTATCGTCTGAGTCCTGGCACCCTCTATCCGATGCTCCATACGCTGGAAAAAAAAGGATACCTGGTTTCGCGGAAGGAAAAGGACGGACGAGTGTCCCGCAGGCTCTACCGTGCGACCGAAAAAGGAAAAGAGGGGCTTGAGCTTGCAAAAAAACAGCTTCGGGAATTTACGAAGGAGGCAATGAAAGGCGGTGTTTGAACTGATCGGTGTACGATACGGTTCCATATTGGATCTGCCGGATCTGGAAATCAGGGAAAAGCAGGTCACTTCGCTTACGGGACCCAGTGGAAGCGGAAAAACCAGCGTTCTCCGGATGCTGAATAAGATGATTTCGCCGACCATCGGAAAAGTGCTGTTTCGCGGGGTCGACCTCCGGGAGTTGAATGCTGTTAACCATCGGCGAAGGGCGGTGATGCTCTCCCAGGAACCTGCCGTATTCGAAAAAACAATCCGGGACAATCTCCATGCCGGGTTGCTGTTTCAGGACAAAAAGCCGCCCCCGGATCAGGCACTGAAAAAAGTGCTGGAAAAGGTCGGCCTTGAAAAATCCCTTGACGACGATGCGCTTCGTCTTTCCGACGGAGAGCGTCAGAGGCTGGCTTTGGCACGGGTGATCCTGCTCGACCCCGATGTTTAGCTCCTCGACGAACCTTCATCCGCACTTGACGAGGAGACCGGGCAGCTGATTTTCGATATGCTCACGTCCCATGCAAAAGCAAACGGGAAAACCATTATCATGGTCACCCATTCCAGGGCCGCGGCCCAAAAATATTCCGACGTCATCATTGAAATGAACGGCGGTAAATGCATGAAAAAAGGTTCTGTCCATGAATGACATCATCGACCTGGGTTTTCTCCAGGTGAGCCTGGCATACATTTGCGTGCTGCTCGTCATTGCCATCGTCCGTATCCGCGGAATCCGTCGGGAGCGGGAAATAGTGATATCCAGCATTCGGATGACGCTTCAGCTTATACTGGTCGGCTACATCCTGGTTTATGTATTCGACAACCCAAACCCACTTGCCACGGTTGCCATCGTTGTCGTCATGGTGGCATTTGCCATTTACACCATCCTGAACCGTTTCAAGGGAAAGATGAGCAGCGCACTGAAAAGGGTCGTCGTCTTCTCCATGAGCTTCGGGACGCTTTCCTGCATAGCCTATTTCCTGGTTGTCGTGGTTCGCATTTCCCCGTGGTACGAACCGCAATACGTCGTTCCCGTGGCGGGCATGCTCATCGGCAACTCCATGACCGGGATATCCCTGGGAGTGCACTCTCTTCTGGACGGGATGACAACCCGGAGGCACATGGTCGAAGAGGCGCTTCTTCTCGGGGCGACGCCCAAGGCCGCCACCCGGGAAATCATCAACAACACCTTTGATGCGGCCATCATGCCCACGATCAATTCCATGATTGGTATGGGCATCGTTTTTCTGCCGGGCATGATGACAGGTCAGATCCTTTCCGGCACCGTACCCACAACCGCCATCGCCTACCAGATCGCCATCATGCTGGGCATATTAGGTGCTGTCGCCCTGACCATCATTACAATGCTCCAGCTGGGCTACACGACCTTTTTCAACAAAGAAGATCAGTTGCGATAAATCGGCCCAGCGGAGCAAAAAACGACCCGGAGGCAAACATTGCGGCCTTGAGATCAGAGCCGTGTGATTAGGGGTTATTATTGCCCCCAAAAGGAATCTGGAACCACTCAAGCCGGAGTTGTGCTTCCGATTATCAATATCGGATATCCGGGAAGCTTGTTCGCCTTGCCAAATATCTATTTCAGGCAATGCCTTTGTAATTTACATCCCCCCGGAAACGTATTCGTAGTTCATGATTTCTTTATCCGGCAGAAACGTGTTGGGAACGTTGTTCTGACGCATTCGGTCATAAATCATGCTGTTTGCGCCGAAGAGCAGTGACCGGGCGTCATATCCCAGAATTCTCAGGTATCCGGCTAAATAGGCGCTGGTCTGACCTGTAAAACAGTATAATACATTGGGAATATCAGTAGAAAGCGTTAATAGGTCGTTTTCACTCCTGAAGGGTTGCGTGTCGGGTGGATAGTTGACTGCCCCCGGAATATGCCCCTGTTTTCTGTACAGTTCGGGCGTCCAGTAGTTGATTATATAATACCCGCCATTGG
>SLJY01000145.1 GCA_007134875.1 Desulfobacterales bacterium | reverse complement strand
CCTCGCCGATAAAGGAATAGTTGCCTCCCGTGGCCTGTGCGCCGCACTCGATGATGTGGCCGGCTGCGTAGGCGCCGGCGAGCCGGTCCCAATCGTTTCTCGCCCACCCGAAATGCCATGCCGCCGGACCGGCCACCAGCGCCGCGTCGGCCACCCGGCCGCAGATCACGATATCGGCGTCCTCCGCCAGCGCGGCCGCGATACCCCAACCCCCCAGGTAGGCGTTGGCGGTGATGGGTACGGCCCCGGCCTCTCTCAGACCGGTATTTTTGTCCATATGGACGAAGGCTTCCCCTTTGTCGTGCAGTTCATCCAGGCGGCCCATGAGATCGTCGCCCGTGATGCAGGCGATTTTCGGGTGCAGGCCAAGCTTTCCGGCAATTTCCTGAAGCTTTTCGGCCATGGCCGTCGGATGCAGGCCCCCGGCATTGGATACCACGCGGATCTCCCGGTCCAGGCACGGCCCCATGACCGCCTCCATTTGCCGTAGAAACGTGCGCGCGTATCCCAGGCCGGGATCTTTGAGTGTGTCCTTTTTGAGAATCGCCATGGTCAGCTCGGCCAGATAATCTCCGCTCAGCACATGGATCGGTCCGCCTTCCACCATTTCCTTTGCCGCATCTAGTCGATCCCCGTAAAATCCGCTGCAATTGGCGATGATCAGCCTGTCGCTTGCACTTGCATGGTTCATGGCACTGCTCTCCCCCGATGGATATTAATTACGTGAATCCGTGCAGAATAGGGTCTTATCCCTTTTCAAGAGGTAGAACAGCATTCGTCAGGTGTCAAGGAGAAAGACCGGGTTGGGTTAAGGCGTGGCGCAACCGGATTTTCGGATCGAAGTTTCTTGACATCCCCTGCGCCTTTATACATATTTGCATCATGATACCCGAGAGCTACGATGACAAATATCCATCCGCCAATCCCGTGCCGTTTCGCAACCTGCTGTCGATGATCACAGAAGGGGTGGCCGTGCTGGCCAGGGGGCGGATTATCTATGCCAATACAGCGCTTTGCGAGATGGCGGGAAAGAACAGAAGCGAGATTGTCGGCTGCAGGTTTCTCGATTTGGTTCCCGAATCCGAGCGCGTGCCGGTGTCGGAATACCTGCGCCATATTGACGTTGCATCATCGGGCGCCGTCGATTTTCGCCTGGAGCGTCATCAAAGCGCGGGGCGCTGGGTTCGTCTTCATGCCGCTTCCATCGACTTGCGTGGGGTGTATGCCAAAGCCCCCGGAATTTGCTGCTCCCTGCATGACATCACGGACTTCCAGGACCACATCATCGAGCTCCAGCGGGACAACCGCCGGGTGCGCAGCCATCTGGACGCCACGGAAAGCGTGTTGATATCGTTTTCCCCCTACGACTGCAACGACATCCTTATGGTCAATCGGTATGTGGAAGCACTGCTGGGCTGTTCGATCAAAGAGCTTATGAACGGCAGCATGCACCTGTTCGATTTCGTCCATCCGGATTTTCTTTCGCAGGTGATGGAATTCTACAACGGGTTTCCAGATACTTACGAAAATGCCGAGATGGAGTACATGATCGTCCGCAACGATCGGCAGGTGCGATGGGTGCGGGATATGGGCAGCACCCTGTTCGTGGAGCGGGGCCGCGGCATGCCGCGCAGCATCGACCACACGCTCATCGATATTACCGAGTTGAAAAACCGGGAGCTTGAACTGGAGGAGGAACGCCGCAAGCTTGCCAGTATTATCAAGAACTCCAGCGACATGATCTACCGGGTGGACAAGGCGGGCAACTTTCTGGATCTCAATCCCGCCGGAAAAAAGCTTCTGGGCGTAAAAGGCGATTTCCGGAATCTTAATATCCGGGATCTCTATGTGGATCCCCAACAGCGCGAAAGGCTGCGCAAAAAGGTGGAGGAAAAGGGCAACGCACAGCAGCTGGTCAAATGGAAAGTGACAGACGGCCAGGAAATCGATGTGGTTATCAATGCGGTTGCTGAAACCAGCGCGCATGCAAACGCCCCCACTTTTCAGGGGATTGCCCACAACGTCACCCGTACGCTGGAACTTCAGAAAGTCGATACCATCAAGAAGATCACCGGCGGTTTGAGCGACAAGATCAATACCCCGCTGATGACGCTCTCCTTCAACATGCAGATGGCCCGGGAGGCCATTCGGGACGGTTCCGCCGATAAGGAGCAGATCCTGCAATATCTCGATGAAATGGAAGAAGCCTACACCAAGATCGTCGGTCCCATGATGGTGGTGCGGGACAAGCACTGGGAACTCCGGGAGGTCCCCGACGGCAGCGGCGGAACAATCTATGAAATCCGGGAGAAGAAGTAGAAATAGTGAGGCTTTCCCTGTTTTACCATACCCGCCTTTAGCCCCTTCTATCTCGCAGCCTTTTCAAATGCCTTGCCACTGCATTCAAAACACCGGATGATTGAAAGGGTTTGCTGAATATTCGCTTGTGCCCATCCAAAGCCCCTTGAGCTGATCGACGGGGCGTCTTTTTTGCCGCCCTTGACCCTGGCGAAAAATCCTGGTTTTCGTTCGGCCGCTAAATATCGAGGATTGAATGCCCGGTATTGCCAATGCACCGGTTTATAATCGATTTGGATCGTATGGCAAAAAATCATGCGTCGGGTGAGGTTGTTTGTTGTTGAAAAGAAAAGAATTATGTTCTATGTTTAGCGGTAACCCGTATTTTCCGGATATCCGTTAAGCACAGTAAAAGGACCGTGATATGGCATATCGACGAACACCCCGCATGCAGAAGCGGGTCGACCAACGCAGGCGCGAGATCCTGGAAGCCGCCGAAGCGCTTATCGCGGAAAAGGGTTTTCTCGCAACCACTATGAACGATGTCGCGGCAAGGGCAAAAACGTCCATCGGCAATGTGTATTTTTATTTCAGCAACAAGGATGAGATCGTGCTCGCGGTCATCGACAGTCTGTGCGAGGAAATTTGGCAGGTCGACGAACTCTCCGGCATCGATATCGATACCTCCGGATGCCATCCCTATACACTCGAAGCGCTTGACGATTACCTTACCGTGGTGGCCCTGTTTTCGAACAAGCGTTTTGCCGAGGCGATCGCCGGGGGGTCAGGACATCCCGGTTTCCGGGAACATGTCATCGGTTTTTTTGAAAAGCGGGCTGCTCTGCGATATGAGAAATACGCCGATTTCTACCAGGGTATCGACCGGGATCTGGCGTTTGCGTGCCACTTCGGATCCGTTGTCAATGTTTTGCTGAAAGTCATCACGGGCCGCCTGGATCGAAGCCCGGAATCGGCCGGCCTGTTCCTTGCCCGTTGGAAGCTCCAGGCGCGCGGCATCGATCCGGAGACCACGGCCGCCATCATGGAGGAGCTCCGTTTCATGATTCGTAAAATCGAATCGCTTTCCCCTCCCCCCAGTCAATGACGCATACGTAAGAATACCCTTCACCCCCACCCCGAATCGGTGAAGGGTGTTCTTTGCGAATTTGTAAATTCGGATTGTGTTGGCGCCCGTCAGCTGTTCTTTTTTCATTCAAAACAATCCCGATGCACTCGTAAAAAGCCGCGATCGGATGATCCGTTAAAACGCTCAACATCGGTGCGGCTTGCGAAATTTAAAGAATGCCGCTGGCCTGGCGTGCGTGAACTTATGAGAAAAAGCCAATAATGAAGGTATTGGCATTTTACGGGGGCCGGTAGCGCCTGTTTTGAAAAATAGAATTAAATTTTTTTTTTGACAAAAATAGAATTTAATTCTATATATGGTTCCGGCAAATGAAAAAGACTGTTTGTTGCCGGTGCAGGTGTTCGGGCAGGAGCAAAAGGCAGGAAAAGAAGCCGAAAAGAGGGTGGAACATGAAAAAAGGATTCTGGGTCAGGACGGTTTTGGCGTCGGTGCTGGTTGTGTTCCATACGGCCGGCGCAGCAAGCGCGCAAAATCCCAAAGCGCCACGTCTGGATGAAGTGCTCCAGCAGGCGATTCTGCATGACAGGGAAGTGGAGATAGCCGGCCATAAGGCCGGGGCCGCGGTCATTATAAGGCGAAAAGCCGTGGAATCCTACCTTCCGCGGATCGGTTTTGAGTCAAGCTTTCGGGTCATCGATGAAGCGATCGGGACAGACCCCTTTGTCCTTCCCCCGCCGGTCGACCCGGTCCGGGTTCCATCCATAACGCTTCAGGAGAAGCGGACGTTTCGGGCCGGAATCGAAGTCAATCAGCTTGTGTTTTCCGGTTTCGAGGTTCCACGGAGAATCCGGGCAGCCGACCATGGTCACATGGCCGCACAATTTATGGCCGAAGCAAAAAAACAGCATCTCATATTGTCGGTTGCCGGCCTCTACGACAGCCTCTCACTCACGGAGCAAGCCCTGGCGCTAATGGACAGGGAGCATGAACGCCTCGCGGCGGAAAAGAAAAAGGCAATGAAAGCTTTTTCAGAGGGACTGATTCCCTATTACGACCTTGCGCGCTTGGAAACGGCCATCAACCAGCTGGACAGCAGGCGGATAGAGATCCGGGGAAAGCGGCGTCTCGCGGCATTGCGCCTGGAGCAGGTAAGCGGCTTCGACAGGGATCGCTTTTCCTGCGGCGTTCCTGAACTGGCCGTGATCGAAATGCCTCCCGGGATCGATCCTGCGCGCCCACCGGCGTCCGGATCGGGGGCCGGTGGGGATTTCGGCGGGATGCATTCCACCCCCGTCTATGGTGACCCGCCGGATGTCAGGGCGCTTTACGAAGCCCGCCAGGCGGCCGGGCACCTTTACCGGGCAGAGCGGAACGCCTATCTTCCAAGGGTTGTCGCCTTCTACCGCCACGAGCTTTACGAGGACGACCTGTCTGTTCTGGAGCCGGCGCGTGCAGGGGGCGTGGTCCTTCGGTGGGATCTGTTCACGGGGCTTTCACGCTCTCGGGAAGTTCAACAGGCGAGTATCGAGCAGCGGATTGCCAGCAGCCGCCTGGCGGACGCACGCCTGGATGCGGCCATGGGCCGGGAGCAGGCCTCGGTCAACGAAGCCGTGGCGGCCCGGAAAATCGAGGCGGCAGATGCAAAACTGAAATCCGTCTCCCTTTCGCTTGAACTGGCCTCGGAGCGTTATGACGCGGGCCTGGCCCCGGTCTCGGAATTCCTCGAAGCACGGGCCGATTATCAGCGGGCCCGCCTGGCCAGGATGGAAGCCGTATACCAGCAGCGCCGCGCCGCAATGGATAGTCTCTATACCCATGGCATGCTATCAATCGAAACCGTATCCAATGCAGGAAAAAAACTATGAACACGAAAGGGCTGACAAGGTGGGGCCTGGCGTTGTTTTTCATTTGCGCCTTTGTAATCATGGGGTTTGCGGCCCGCGCACACCGGGCGGATTCCGGGCATCCGCCCATGTCCGGAAAGGTTCGTTTCGAAACGATCCATGTTTCATCCAAGGTGCCGGGCCGGATTGAAACCATTGCCGTGCGGGAAGGCGAACGGGTTCGGAAGGGGGATTTGCTGGCCGTAATCGATGTGCCGGAAATCGGGGCCCGGGTGGAGGCTGCGGAGGGCGCCCTTAAGGCCGCTTCAGCAAAGTACCGGATGGCCCTTGCAGGGGCGAGCGAATATGATCGCAAACACGTCCGTTCGCAATATGAAGCGGCCCGTTCGCAATATGATTACGCCAAAAACAGTTACCGCCGCATTGCATCCATGAATGACGGGCGCTTGATCGCCCAGCAGGAATACGAGCGCGTGAAATCGAACTACCTGGCCGCCAGGGCGAATCTCGGGGCCGCCGAAGCCCGCCTTGCGGATATCGAATCCGGTGTCAGGGCCGAAGAAATCGAGATGGCGGAAGGAAACATGCTCCGGGCGAAAGGCGCGCTCAGGGAAGCAAGAAGCGCCTATGAAGAACGGGTCGTAAGGGCGCCTGCGGATATGCGGATCGAGTCCGCAACCATGAAGCCCGGCGAGCTGGCCGCCCCGGGGTTTCCCCTCTTCACGGGTCATGCCGCCGATACCGTGCATTTTCGCTTCACTGCCCCTGAATCCGTTGTTCATTCGTTTTCAAGGGGTGAAAAATACGCAATTCGCACGGCCTTCACAGGCATGGCGGTTGATGTGGTGCTTGATGAGATACTTGATCTTCCCGGGTATGCTGCTGTTACATCCATGTACCCGCGAAAGAAAACCGGAGAGACGGCGTACGAGTTGATATTTCGTCCTGCGGACGGTATGGAGCCGGATGCCGTGTATCACAATATGTTGATATTCATGGAAAACGCACCGCAGGCCGGCGGTGCCAGGTAACCGGGAGCGTATAACAATGGGCGGGTTGAGCGTTTTTTTCCATATCGTGGAAAGGGAGTTCGGGAAGTTTTTTTCCAATTCCGTTGCCATGGCAATATTTATCGGGGCGCCGCTTCTCTACGGCGTTGTCTTCGGCTCTCTTTACGCTGACGGGCAGGTATATGATATACCGGTCGCAGTGGTGGACGGCAGCCGCGGTGTGATAGGCGAACGGATCGTGGACGGGCTCAGGGAGCATGAAAACGTTTCCGTGGCCGGGGTGTTCGCATGCGAGCAGGGGTTGTGGGACAGCTTTGTCCGCGGCGATGTGCAAGCCATTATTACGCTGGGGCCCGATTTTGACAAGGATGTGCTCCTGGGGCGCATGCCGGAAGTCCATGTCCGTCTGAACATGGCCAATATGCTCGTTACCAATTACGTATCGGGCGCTGTCCAGCATGTGCTGGCAGCCCAGGAAGCCAAAATCCGAACCGGCGCGGTGATCCGCCAGGGATCGGTGCCCGCCCCGGTCGCCCAGGATCATCACGGCGCATTCAGCGTCCATTATTCACGCTATTTCAACCCGTCCGGCAATTACCTGTTCTTTCTTCTGCCGGGTTTTCTCGGGATGGTGCTGCAGCAGGTATTTTTGCTGGTTGCCGCCCTGTCCTTCGCCCGGGAGGAGGAGGAGAAAACCTTTGACGAGCTGACCGGCAAGACCCGTTCGGCCGCAATGATCGTTTTCGGAAAAGCGGTTCCGTACGGGATCATGGGAATGCTGATGTGGCTGTTTTCCCTCCACGGGATTCTTTACTGGTATGGTGTTCCAATTGATGGGTCCCCGGCTGCCCTCTACGGTCTTTCCCTGCTGTTTGTCCTGTCCATGACCAGTATCGGCATCCTGGTCAGCGCTGCTGTTCCCTCGCAGTTGAAGGCAACGGAGATACTCATGGTGATGGCGGCGCCCGCTTTTCTGCTAAGCGGCTATACCTGGCCCCTTTCCCAGATGCCGCAGGCTGTCGCCGCTGTGGCGAAACTGATTCCGACGACCCATTTTCTGGAGGCCTTTCGCAAAATCATCCTGGCGGATGCCTCCATGGTCCACTTGTTACAGGAGTCCGTTTTTCTTGCGCTTCTTGCCGTCATTCCATTTAATCTAACAATTTTTATCGTTAAACGCAAAATCCGCCGACAAAATTGATCCTTTTCATTGATCCAGCCAAGGCATATAACGGGAAGTACAAGGTTGCATCAAGGCGCTTGCAGCGCTTATACATCGTTCGCCTATTTCAGCCTGATTTAGCATTTCATATCCGTTTGTCTGATGATTTCCGCACACACCTGCTCCTGGGTCCGCCCGGTGCAGCGGATCGTAATATCCGCATACTTGACATAAAGACCGGATCGCTCATGGTACAGATCGGCGAAATCCTGGTCCGGCCTTTTCGCCAATCCCCTTGTGCCGAAGTTATGAACCCTGGATTCAAGGGTCGGCAGGTCCGCATCGAGAAAGATGACGACTCCCATGGACTTGAGGTGTGTCATGGCGAGGTCGCTGTAAATGGCGCTGCCGCCCGTGGCGATTATGTGATTTTCGACATAAAGGCCTGTCAGCACCTTTTCTTCAATCTTCCGGAGGGCGCCGTAACCGTTTGTATCGACAATATCCTGAAGCGTCCGGTTTTGCGACGCCTGGATGAGCAGGTCGGTATCCGTGAAGCCCCTGCTTGTCATTTTCGCCAGGATGACCCCGACGGTGCTCTTTCCCGCCCCAGGCATTCCCACCAGGATAAGATTGTCGTTTTGTTGCATCATGGTATCAGCAGAAAATACGTGGTTGGTTTGTATGCGATGCTTGCAATAACGATTAAAATTGTCTCCGTCCGTGACCTTGACGAAAAAAATCGCTTTTCCATCAGGCCTTATTTATACCAGGTCCCGTGCGGTGCTTTTATCCCAGCTCCGGCTGAAAACGCGGCTTTCCCCTTCCCAGGCGTCGAGTTCGGCGCGGATGTGGAAATGGGTTTTATCGGATGTTAAAAGGGTGCGGGCAACCGTCCGCACTTCCCATTTTTCCCGTTTGAACCGCCGTTCCCAACGGGTTTCTCCCCTTAGAGACGCATAATCGTCGTCTGCAAAAACGTAGTTTTCCTCGACTTTCGCGGCGATTTCCAGGTCGATTCCATCCAGGCGATAGACCCCCTCGTCGTTGATGACCTCAAGCCGTGATTCGTCTTTGGCCAGGTTCCGGATCACCGTCCAGGCCTGGCGGGTAGGCTGGATCAGGGTTTTTTGAAGGGGCGGGGCACCCTCTGGAGGTCCGAACGGCCGGAGTTTTTTGTCTTTCGGGTCGTTTTTGCGAACGGGCAGCAGCAGCCGGCTGGTTTTCGTGTAGATGGTGACCCGCGCCGGTTCGGGCGAAGGCCAGGCCAATGGCCAGTAAACCGTGGAAATCGCCAGGCGGATGCGGTTTCCGGCGGGAAATTTCTGGGCGATGTCGTTTAGCTGCACCCGGATCCGGTATCGTTTTTCCGGCTCCAGGGGCTGCGGGTTGTCATGTCCGTCCCTGTGGGTCAGGTTAAGCAGCCCGTAGGTCACCCGGGTGACCTTGTTGTCCGGCAGGATGTCGGAGAGACGCACGGCGATCATGGCTACGGGCTTGTTTGCAGAAAGCTCCAGGTCCGCAACCGGCGGGCCCAGGATCTCTATGTCTTTTTCGAGCGTGTCGGAGTCGAAGACCAGCGCGCCGCCGTCTTCGTCGCGCTGGTCATGGGGAAGATCCGGCGGCGCGGCATAGGAACACCATTTGCCGGCAAAAAGGCCCACGCTCAGCGGGGACTGAACCGACAAGCCGATGCTTTCCCCGCCCTTTTTCTCCGGATCGAGCCAGGTAAATCCCAGATAAAACACCGTCGTGGATATGTTTTTACCCGGCCAGTCGGTCTCCGCAACCCATCGGCCGGGCCGGATGTCGTAGTCCGTGGTAGGCGGCACGCTGTCCTGCATCCATACCCGGAGCATGGGCTCTTCCATGATCCCGGTTTCATCTCCCTTCAGCCAGGTGTCGAACCAGCGGATCGCTTCCTGCAGAAAGCCGATGGCCGGGCCGGGATGTCCCATGTGCGGATACAGGTGGCTCCAGGGACCGATGAGCCCTTTGCGGGGAACCTCCAGGTTGGAAAGTAGCCGGAGAACCGCGTTGGAATACCCGTCGGCCCATCCGCTGACCGCCATCACCGGGCACCGGATGGCGCCGTAGTCTTCGCACACGGAGCCGTGCTTCCAGAAACCGTTGCGCCGCTGGTGTTTCAGCCACTCGGCCAGCCACAGCCCGCTTTGATCCAGGCGGTCCATCCACATGGATTTCCACCGCTCACCAACCACCGCCGGGTCCGGCGGACAGGCGTTGTGGCTGAACATGGTCGATGCCCAGGACAGGTTGTCTCCCAGCAGGCATCCGCCCATGTGGTGGACGTCATCCGCGTACCGGTCGTCCGTGGAGCAGACGGAAATAATGGCTTTCAGTTCAGGCGGCTGAAGGGCGGCGATCTGAAGGCCGTTGAATCCGCCCCAGGAGATGCCGATCATGCCGACCGCGCCCGTGCACCAGGGCTGGTCGGCAATCCAGCGGAGGACCTCGATGCCGTCGTCTTGTTCCTGCCGCAGGTATTCATCGTGCAGAATGCCGTCGGAATCGCCGGAACCGCGCAGATCGACCCGAACGCATGCGTAGCCATGGCCGGCCATGTAGGTGTGGGTCCGCTCATCCCGCTCGGCGGTTAGGTCGTTTTTGCGGTAGGGGATGTATTCCAGTATCGCGGGAACGGGGTTTTCCCCCGCATCCGCAGGCAGCCGGATGCGGGCGGCAAGCCGGCATCCGTCGGACAAGGAGATCCATGTGTTGGTTATATCCCGGACGGTCCGTGGGAAAGAGTCGACAATGTTCAAGAACAAGTTCCTTTGAGGCTTTATCTGTATTGGTGCACTCGCAAAAAATCGCGATCTGACGGCTTTGTAAAAGGTCCAGGATCAAGGCTTGCGCGATTACGAAGAATGCAGCGTACCTATCGTACGTGAAACCCTTAGGAATCGCGCGTAATGCAGATATTGGACATTTTACGAGGCCGTCTGTATTGATGCAAATTCAAACGGCAGCATCTCCGTGCAGTGCATATAGATATCGAGAAGGTCCTTTCGGTCCCTGCCGCCGATGAACAGGTGGCAGATGGCATAGCTGTAGCTGTCCTGCTCCAGCAGATCGGAGAGTTTCATCCCCTCTTTTACCTGGGGGTGGATTATCGTGCCCGGATAGCGTTTTTCCACCCGCTTGATTTCTTCATCCATTGGTACCCGGACAACCCGGGCGTCGCCTGAAAAAAGACGCCAGAAAAATTTCGCCGCGCATGCAAATTCTCCCCGCCCATGGGGAAAATCCGGCGCTTCCCCGCAGGATACCTGCACGGTCACCTGCTGGTTGCTCTGGCCGTCCACTTTTTCGAAAATATCGCTGTGGGACTGGCTTACCCGGGGATTGATTTCCAGCAGCCAGATCGCATCCTGCTCCAGATTCCAGAAAAATTCAATATTAAAGGCGCAGTTGTCCAAGCCGGTATGCGCAATCACTGTTTTAGCAATGGAAAATATTTGTTTCCGGACGGCATCCGGCAGCACCGAAGGATATTCATAACGGAAAAAACTGATATCGTTTTCATAGCGCAGCGAATCGATAAAGCCCAGTGGCTGGATATCGCCGTCTGTTACATAACCTTCCAGGGTGCACTGCCATCCCCGGATGATGCTTTCCGCCAGGAAGAAATGCCCTGCAATGTCGGTTATTGCTTTTGGAAGCGTCGCTTGCTGCAAAATATAATCGAACGGCTCGGAGATCAGGTGGATCTGCTTTCGGATCCGGTCAATGGCTTCATCGAAGCTCTCCCGGTTTTCGATATAAAATCCCAGCATGGAGCCGCAGGCCTTGATTGGTTTGATCCAGAAGGGCTCCGCCAGGGCGATATTCTCCCATGCACTGTCGTCAAAGGGGTCAAAGGCCTGGAAGCGGGGAATGTGCTGCCCGATTACCTCCTTTTGCACCAGCCGGCTCCAGTACTTGTGTTCGCATTTGAGAAGGCTTTCCAAAGTTGGGCCTCGTTTGCCGAGGCGGGCGCAGAGGATCGGGAGCATGGTGCTGACCGGAAAATCCAGGTACGCGCCGATGCCATCGATGGTTTTGCCGGTATCGGTTTCCCAGCGGCGAAGCTGTTCTTCCGCGCGGGCGATCATCTCCCGGACGGGAAAATCATAGGTTTCCAGGATCTCGGTCGGATCCAGGACGCCGTGATACGAATAGCGATCCGCGTTGCGGATGGCGCGTAGCCGGGCCAGATCAGAATCGGTCAGGCCGATCAGAAATACGTTTTTGGGGAACATGGGTTGGGCTCTCCGGAAGCGTAGACGGCAGAAGGGTCATTGTTTGACCTAAACTGAGCGTTCCAGTTTTGTATAAGGAAAATGGATTAAAGTCCTTAAAAATTGCACGGAATTTAATCCTTTAAAAATCTGGAACGCTCAGTTTAGGTTTTGAAGTTATTCCATAGGTTAACCATAAAGTCCTGCACGTTGGTCAGAATCGCAACAGCCTGGGCGGAGCCGCGGTTGGCCAGCTTGTCCGCGCTGAATTCGGTCATATCGACGATATAGAGGTAAACGGGTCGGATCGTTCCGTCATCCATGACATGATAGCTCGGTATCATGTTCCCGAATG
>SLJY01000120.1 GCA_007134875.1 Desulfobacterales bacterium | reverse complement strand
TCAGTTAACGGATTTGATCGATGCCTTCGAGGAGCAGTACCGGAAGCATATTGCCGCTTTGATGGAAAAATATGACAAACCGGTGGTTGGCGTAAGTTTTCTTTGCGACGAAAAAGACCAGACGGTTTATCCGGTGGCGGGACACAGGTGCAAGGCCGTTTTTTACTCTACCCCGGAGCAGGCGGTGCGGTCTCTGGCAAGAATGTATGAATACCGGCGGTTTCTCGAACGTGAAGGCGTTGTGTAGTGCATTATCCGAATGTTGAGATGGGTTCTGGTTTACGCTATTTTACTGCAACATCGTGGAGGCCCGAATCCGGATCGGAAACCACCCGGATCGGAACCGCCTTCGGAAAGAGGCGTTCGAGTTTTCGGAGGTTGGCGTTTTTCTGGCCCCGAAGGGTTGATATCATTTTCGGATGCACATGCAGGTGCATGCCTTTTTCCGATACGATCCCCGCTGCTTCGATGGCCCCGGCCGCCCGGTCGAAAAGCAGTTCGGAGACCACCATCTGGCCCAGGGCCGGGTGGTAGGGTCCTGCCACGAGCTCCCCGCCGGAGTCGAACCCCTCGTTGGCCTGCAAGCCGATTCGTACCACCGGGATATCGCTTTCCAGAAACACCGCGAATAAATCTTTCACCCGCGCGATGCACCCGTCCAGATCCAGCGGTTCATAAAGTCCCCGGCGGTGCAGGTGCTCCAGCGGGCTGTCCCGGACCACCAGAACCGGGTAGATCCGGACGAAATCCGGGGCAAGCGAAATGATGGAGCGGGCGGTTTCCATGGCCGAATGCGCACATTCTCCCGGCAGGCCAACCATCATCTGGAGCCCCGTTCTGTAATGGTTTTTCTTCAGCAGGGATGCCGCAAGAACACTGTCTTTCGCGCTATGTCCCCGCGCCGAGCGTTCAAGGACGCTGTCGTCCATGGACTGAACGCCCAATTCGACCGTTTGGACGGGGTAGCCGGAAAGAAGTGCGATGCTGCGCGGGTTAACCGTGTCCGGCCGGGTGGAAAACCGGATACCTTGGACAGTTCCTGCACGAACATATTTCGAGGCCGTTTCCAGCAGCCGGTGGATCGCGTTTTCTTTTAGACCCAGAAAATTGCCGCCGTAAAAGGAAATTTCGGTTTTACGGAAAGCGTCCCGCCGGTATCCGAGATGGCGATCGATTTCTTCTGCGGCATAGCCGGCGAAAAACTCCGGGTTCATCCACCGGTTTTTTGGCAAAGAAAGCGTTTTTCCCGTAATGGCCCCCTGGTTGCAGAAAACACATTGGTGGGGGCAGCCAATCTGCGGCAGAAAGACCGGGACGACAAATGGCCGGTCCGTTTTATCTCGGCGTTTCCGGGATAATCGTCTGAGGCCGTTCGTCATGGGAGGCATTGTCTTCATCCGGCGTGGCCAGGGTGTCCAGGGCTTTTTTTGCGGCAGTCTGCTCCGCGGCTTTTTTGCTCTTTCCCGATCCCGTGGTTTCCATGCCGCACACGGAAAGCGACACCTGAAACGTTTTGTCGTGGTCGGGGCCTTCCGATCCGCTTACCCGGTATATGGGAATATCCTGATAGTGGTTCTGGACCAGTTCCTGCAGCAGGCTTTTGTAGTCGTAAATGGGAGGGGTCTTTTCAATCTCTTCCAGGTGGGGGGCGAACATGCTCCGGATGAGTTCGAAGGCCCTTGCATAGCCGCCATCGATGTAGACGGCGGCCAAAAGCGCTTCAAGGGCATCCGAAAGAATTGATTTTTTCCTGGCTCCCCGGGATTTGCTTTCCCCTCTTCCCAGTTGGACATAGTCGCCCAGGCATATGCTGCGGGCAACCGTTGCCAGGCGGCTTTCGTTCACAAGGCTTGCCCGGACCTTCGAGAGCTCGCCTTCGGTCAGGTTTGGAAAGCGGGCCATGAGGATGTGGCTGATCACCGAATTTAAAACGGCGTCTCCAAGAAATTCGAACCGTTCGTTGTCGTCGGTTTTCGTGGATTGTTCGTGGGTGTAAGACCTGTGGCGCAGGGCGGTTTCAAGAAGTCCGCGGTCCGAAAAGCGGTAGTCGAGGCTTTCTTCCAGTCCGGATAGGTCTCTGGTTTCGTCCATGGTGTCTTTCTGATTGTTTCTACCGGTTTGCCAGCGCACGTTTCAGGCGGCTGAAAACAAACGGGGGAACAGCCAGGTCGCCGGCTCCGGTCCCCATTTCGATTTCCGGGTTGATGTCCCCGTGAAAATCGGTTCCGCCGGTTGTTAAAAGGCCCCTGGTTTCAGCGATCTGCTTGAAATATTCGATTTGGTCGCCTGTTTGTCCCGGGTAATATGTTTCGATTCCGCCTATGCCCATGCTTACGAGTCTATCCACCAGGGATTCCAGGTTTTCATCCGGCACCTTGCCGGTTTCGGGGTCCAGCAGCAGTCGGGGATGGGCCAGCACCGCGATGCCGCCTGCTGAAAGGATCAACCCGATGGCTTTTTCCGCGGGTACGCGGTATTTATCCATATAGGCGGGCTTTCCTTTTCCCAGGACCCTGTCGAAGGCGTCGTCGATATCAGCCGCGTATCCGGATTTTACCAGGTAGTCGGCGATGTGGGGCCGGGCGATCTCCGTTTCGTTTTTGCCTGTAGCCGAAGAAATGGCTTTCAGGCTTGCGGGGATGCCCATGGCATTGAGTTTTTCGATGATACGGGGATTGCGGCCGGAGCGTGCCGCGTGTTGTTTTTCCATCTCCCGGTCAAGATCCGGATGATCCGGTTCGATGCCATAGCCTAAAATGTGAAGGCTTCCTCCTGATCCGGAACCGGAAGGGAATCCGGCGCTGATCTCGATGCCGGTGACAAATTCGATCGTATCCGGAATGCCGTACTTCAGAGCCCGCCGAACGCCGGCCAGCGTATCGTGGTCCGTGATGGCTATCGCAGACAGCCCCTTTTTCACTGCATATTCAATGATCTGTTCAGGGTGGAGGCTCCCGTCCGACGCGGTTGAATGAATGTGAAGATCAATTGTGCCGGGGTTATAATCCAAGGGCTTTCTCTTGGGCTTCCTCGCTGGTCTTGCACTCGATGCACAGCGTGGTAACCGGCCTGGCCTTGAGCCGGGCAACGGCAATATCGTCTCCGCATTTTTCGCAGATTCCGAAGGTGCCTTCGTCTATGCGCTCCAGTGC
>SLJY01000103.1 GCA_007134875.1 Desulfobacterales bacterium | reverse complement strand
TCGAAATCAACCGCAACTTCAGAAACGAGGGCATATCCACGCAGCACAATCCCGAATTCACCATGCTCGAATTCTACCAGGCCTATGCCACCTACGAGGACCTGATGGGGTTTCTGGAAAAGATGATTGCCCGGGTGGCTGTCGAGGTATGCGGATCGGCACGGGTGAGCTACCAGGGAAACGAGATCGATTTTGGTGCACAGTTTGCTCGCCTGGACCTGGCCGATGCCGTTACGAGCATCGGGGGGGTGGACCCGGAGGTCACGCGGGATGGTGTGCGGCTTGCGGCGTTCGCAAAAGAAGCGGGAATCCGGATCAACGGACCCGACGGCCGGCCGGCGGGGCCGGGCAAGCTGCTTACCAAGATTTTCGACCACCTGGTGGAACCCCAATTGGTCCAGCCCACATTTATCACGGGCTACCCGGTTGAAGTGTCGCCCTTATCGAGACGAAATGCGGAAAATCCGGATATTGCGGACCGGTTCGAGCTTTTTATCGCAGGAAGGGAGATCGCCAATGGCTTTTCCGAGTTAAACGATCCGGTCGATCAGAAGGAGCGGTTCCTGCGGCAGGTGGAAAACCGGGACATGGAGGAAGGCGCCGTCTACACGCTGGACGAGGATTATATAGAAGCCCTGGAATACGGGATGCCGCCTGCCGCCGGTGCGGGCGTGGGCGTTGATCGCCTGGTTATGCTGCTGACGGACTCGCCGTCCATCCGGGACGTGATCCTGTTTCCGCATCTTAAGCCCGCAGAATCGAAATAGTCCTTCCTATGTGCGCTTTTCCAATCGCTCACCTTAGGCAACTGTAAAGTGAAATCTATCGGGTGAAAATGCCTTTTGAATATTTTATCGGCGGCCGGTATCTGAAATCCCGCCAGAAGCACGGTTTTATCTCTTTTATCAGCGTGCTTTCCATGGCCGGGGTCACCGTCGGGGTGATGGCTCTGATCATCGTCATTGCCGTGATGTCCGGGGCCGAGTCCTTTTTTAAATCCAAGATTCTTGGCGTGGAGCCGCATATCGTGGTTCGGCACCAGGGAGAGCGCTTCGAGGACTACCGGGAGGTGGCTGAAACAATCGACTCCCGTTTCGATGTCGACGCTGTTGTGCCTTTCATGGAAACCCAGGTGATGCTTCGCTCGGCCAGGGGAATGTCCGGCGTGATGGTCCGGGGACTTGATCCTTCCTTCAGGGGAACGGAAATTATGGGCATCGGGGACGAGGCGCTTGATCAAAAGCTTGTTCCCGGCGGATCGGAAGATAATGGCCGCAGAATCCCTGGAATCGTCATCGGGCAGAACCTTGCCGACCGGCTCGGCGTGAGAGCCGGGGACAGCATCTATCTCATCTCCCAGCGCGGCATCATGTCGCCTGCCGGGCATATGCCCGCCATGAGCCGTTTCGAGGTGACGGGCGTTTTTTCCTCCGGATTTCACGAGTACGATTCCTCCCTTGCATACGTTCATTTATCCGCCGCCCAGAACCTGCTGAAAACAGGAGACAGCGTTTCAGGCCTCGGGGTCAAGATCGAGGATATCTACCGCGCGGATGAACTCTCGAACCGGATAACCGAGGAACTCGGATTTCCCTACTGGTCGGTTGACTGGATGGAGCTCAACCGGAATTTTTTCCAGGCCCTGAAGCTGGAAAAAGAGGTCATGTTCATTATACTCACGCTCATCGTCCTGGTTGCCGCGTTCAACATTGCAAGCACGCTTATCATGCTGGTCATGAGCAAGACGCGGGATATCGCCATACTCAAGGCAATGGGCGCCACCGACAGGAGCATACGGAAGATTTTCGTGTTCAAGGGGATGATTATCGGCGTGATCGGGACGTTTTTCGGGACGGTGCTGGGGATTTCCGGCAGCCTGCTGCTGAAGCATTATAAATTCATCGAGCTTCCGGGCGATGTCTATTATTTCACATCCCTGCCGGTGCAGCTCGAATTAATCGACATTGCAACCATCATCGGGGCGGCGCTGTTTATATGCTTTCTGGCAACCCTGTACCCGGCGCACAAGGCTTCGAAGCTGAATCCCGTGGAGGCGATCCGTTATGGTTGATATTGTCAATGAAAAGGCAACCGCGCCGTTTATTCGCCTGGAGTCGATATCCAAGGGGTTTGAAACCACAAACAGCCCCATTAACATACTCTCCGATGCGTCGCTTTCCATCTCCGAGGGAGAAAGCATCGCCGTGGTGGGAGAATCCGGCATCGGCAAATCCACCCTGCTGCACATCTTGGGGGCGCTTGACAAGCCGGATGCCGGCCGGTTCTACTTCAGGGAAAAAGACGTTTTCAGCATGGACAAGACCCGGATGGCCGATTTCCGGAATCGCACCATCGGTTTTGTTTTCCAGTTCCATTATCTCCTTTCCGAGTTCACGGCCCTGGAAAACGTCATGATACCCGGACTTATCGCCGGCATGCCCCGGCTGGAGATCCGGCGGGAAGCCGAGGCCATCCTGGTGCGCGTCGGCTTGAAAGACCGCCTTTCCCACCGGGTCACCGACCTTTCCGGGGGAGAGCAGCAACGGGTGGCGCTGGCGCGGGCGCTCGTTTTGAAGCCGCGGATTTTACTGGCGGACGAACCCACCGGCAACCTGGATACGAAAAACTCGGCCCATGTTCATGATTTCCTGGTACAACTCAACCGGGAAATGGGGATGACGATGGTGGTGGTCACCCACAACATGAAGCTGGCGCGGTATATGCAACGCCGAATGACCATCCACGAGGGAAAACTCGCGGATATCGAATGATTTGTTTTTTTGCACAACGGCTTACTATCACCAGGTGAATCAATGATTTTTCGGAATATCGGCACGTTTGCCATTGCGTTGGCGGCTGTCATGTTGACGGTTGCCGGGGGTCCGGCTTTTGGAGAGGAGCGCGTCAAGTCCGTTCTCATCGAGGGAAATCAGCGGATCGAGGATGCAGCCATTGAACGGGTCATCCGGACATCGCCGGGAGACGCCTACGATGAAAAACAGTTTTCCGACGACCTTACCGCCATTTATGAAATGGGGTACTTCGATGACGCGGAGGTGGCTGTCGATCGCGAGGAAGACGGCGCTATCGTTATCTTCCGGGTCCAGGAGAAGCCAACGGTTCGTGAAATCCGCTTTTCCGGAAACCGGGTCTACGATGACGAGGATCTGATGGACAGCATCGACATCTCCACCGGCTCGATTCTCAACATTTACCGGATCAATCGGAATGTACGGAAGATCGAATCCCTCTACAGGGAAAAAAATTATCACAACGCCGCCGTCCGCTTCGAGGTGGAGGAACTGCCCAACAACCAGGGGGATCTCGAGTTTCAGATCGACGAGGGAAAGAAGGTCCGCATCCGGGAAATCGAGCTGCGGGGAAACCGCAGTTTCGATGACAAAACCCTGAAAAAGGCGATGCAAACCAGGGAAAAAGGTTTTTTTAGCTGGATTACCCGATCGGGGGACCTGGACCCGGATGTTCTGGAGCAGGATGTCATGCGCCTGACCGCATTCTACCAGCGGGAGGGATATGCGGAAGCAAGGGTGTCCGAGCCGGAAATCACATACGAGGGGGATTGGATTTATATTACCATTCGTATCGACGAGGGCCCGCGCTTTGGAATGGGCTCCGTGGATGTCGACGGCGATTTGATCCTGCCGCGTGAGGAGCTTCTGGAGATGATTGCCATCGACGGGGAAGAGTGGTTCAACCGGGAGGTCCTGCGCAACGATATCATGATGCTCACCGATCTGTACGGGGACCATGGATATGCCATGGCCGATATCCATCCCGAAACACGCCGGCACCCGGAAAAAGACGCCGTCGACCTGGTTTATAATATCCGCAAGAACCGGCCCGTCCAATTCGATGAAATTCATATTATCGGCAATACCAAGACCCGGGACAAGGTGATCCGCAGGGAACTGCATGTCCATGAACAGGGGCTTTACAGTGGCACCGGTCTCAGGCGGTCCGTTCGAAACCTCCACCGCCTCGATTATTTCGAGGACGTAGACGTTCAGACCGTTCCGGCCGACGAACCCGACCGGCTCAACCTGGAAATCGAGGTGGAGGAAAAGCCGACCGGAAGCTTCTCCTTCGGGGCGGGATACAGTGCCATCGACAGGCTCTACATGATGGGAGCCATCGAGGAGCGGAATTTCCTTGGCCGGGGCCAGGTCGTCGAGTTGCGGGGGCAGATGGGCAGGCGTTCCCGTCAGTTTTCATTTTCCTTCACGGAGCCCTGGTTGTTCGATATTCCGCTTTCCGCGGGACTCACCGCCTACCGGTGGGAGCGTGACTACGATAATTACGACCGGGATTCGAGAGGCGGACAGGTCCGTTTTTCTTATCCGGTTTTTGATTTTACCCGCGCGTTTGTATCTTATGGATACGACTACAGCGACGTCTCGGAGGTCAGCGATGCCTACCAGGATCGTATCGAAGAAGGGACGTTCAAGACCAGCAGCGTTACCACGGGTCTTACCTACGATACCCGGGATCGCCGGATCAACCCGACGGAAGGGTCCCGGCACCGTGTGAGCCACCAGTTTGCGGGCTTGGGCGGAAATGTCGGATTCAACAAGACCAAACTGGAGCTTGGCCGTTATTTCCCCCTTTTCTGGGAATTCGTGTTGTTTCTGAACGCTGAAGGGGGATACGTCCGTGAGTCGGGCGGTAAAATACTGCCGGATTATGAAAAGTTTTACCTGGGCGGCATTAATTCCATGCGCGGATTCGACTGGCGCGGAATATCCGCCTTCGATGCCGACGGCAAGGAAGTCGGTGGTGAGAAGTCCGTTATATTCAACGCGGAGCTGATTTTCCCCCTGGTCCGCCAGGCGGGTCTCATGGGCGTATTATTTCATGATACGGGCGATGTCTACAGATCCGAAGACAGCATCGAACTGGATAACCTGAGAAGAAGCGCCGGATACGGAATACGCTGGTATTCGCCCATGGGGCCGATCCGCCTCGAAAGGGGCTACATCCTGGATCGTAGGGAGGGTGAACCTTCCGGCAGGTGGGAATTTTCCATCGGCGGTATGTTTTGATGGCTGTGCCTTGGGGCGCGAACAACAGGTGCGGATGCGGAAAGACTTTTTCGTAGAGCAGCGGTTTTGTGCAGTACACAGTGACGATGGCATATACAATATCCCGTGTTGACGGGAAGGAAGGTCCGGGAGGATGGAGATACCATGAAAAAAGCCCTATTGATCTTTTTTTGCAGCATCGTCTGCCTGTTAACGTTTACAGCGCAGTCATTCGGGGCGGATGCCGGAAGGATCGGCGTCATCGATTTTCAACGGATACTCATGGAGTCGGAGGCGGGGCGTGCCGTCCAGGCCAGAATCCAGGAGGAGGGGCGTTCCATGGAGTCCGATCTCCGCAAGATAGGCGGGGAAATCGAGTCCATGATGCAGCAGCTACAGCGTGATTCCATGGTAATGAGCGCGGAGCGGCGGGAGCAGCAGCAGCAGGCGCTTGAGATGCGCCGCTATGATTTTCAGAGCATGCAGCGTAAATACCAAAGCGAATTCAGGGAGATGGAAATCCGGATGGTGGAAAAGCTTCAGAATGAAGTTTTCGGGATTGCCGAGGCGATCGGCAAGCAGGAAGGCTACCTGCTGATCATCGAACGAGGCGCCGCGGTGTATTATCCCAGCACCATCGATGTCACGGACCGGGTGATCCATGCCTATAACGAGCAGTTCGACGGCAACCTGTAGGCGATCCGTTGCGGCGGTGTATGGTGCTTTTATTCGTGGCCGAACGAAAACCGTCTTTTTCTGTGTGGTCCCGTTGTCAAGGAACATCCTATACCCTTTACGGAAAATCCTGGTTTTCGTTCAGCCACTAATTTCGAATCCGTTAATGAATGATGCACTCGTAAAAATTCGCGATCTGACGGCTTTGTAAAAAGTTCAAGATCAAGGCTTGCGCAATTTCGAAGAATGCAGAGTACTTGGCGTACGTGCATGTTTACAAGGCGTAAGCCGCAAATTCTGAGAAATCGCGCGTAACGCAGATATTGGACTTTTACGAAGCCGTCAATGAATGGTCCTGATACAGGTGGAATAAATGACAGATCCGGAAGGAATCAGCATACCGGTTTTTCAACTGGCCGATGCGGTGGGCGGTGAGGTGGAAGGCGACCCGGAGCGTCTTGTTTATCGCGGGGCGCCTTTTGACCATGCCGACGAAACAGCCGTCACCTTTGCCGAAACCCCGGCCTTGCTGAAAAAACTGCCCGATTGCCGGGCGGGCGCGGTTGTTGTGCCCAAAAGCTGCGCACAACCGTTTGATGGAAAAACGTTTCCCGCGCGGATCCGCCACGAAAAGCCCCGGCTGGCCTTCGCAAAGATCATGGCTATGTTTCACCCCAAAAAACGTCCGTTTGCCGGGATCAGCCCGGAAGCCAGTATTGGCCGCGGCGTATCCGTCGGGTCCGAGACCGTCGTGGGGCCCAATGCCTTTGTCGGAAACCGTGCCGTCCTGGGTGATCGGGTAGTGATATACCCGGGGGTGTTTGTGGGTGATGATGTTTCTATCGGCGACGATACCCAGATCATGGCGAACGTGACCGTGATGGACGGATGCATTATCGGCTGCCGCGTGATCATTCACGCCGGTACGGTCATCGGGAGCGACGGCTTCGGGTTTGCGCCTGATGGGGATGCGCATTATAAAATCCCCCAGGCCGGCATCGTGGAAATCGGAGATGACGTCGAAATCGGCGCATGCAATACCATCGACCGGGCCACGTTCGGTTCCACGCGCATCGGGTGCGGCGTAAAAACGGACAACATGGTCCATATCGCCCATAATGTGAGGGTCGGCGATCACAGCCTGATCGTGGCGCAGGCAGGCATTGCCGGAAGTGTACAGATCGGAAATCGTGTCACCATTGCCGGGCAGGCGGGCATCGCCGGTCATCTTGTTATCGGCGATGACGCAATCATCGGCCCGCGTGCGGGCGTGGTACGAAATGTCGATTCAGGGCGGGTGGTTTCGGGTACGCCGGATATGGATCACCGGCTGTGGCTCAGGGTGCAGCGTGCCATTCCCGGGCTCCCCGGGCTGGCAAAACAGGTTCAGGAAATGGAAAAACGACTTCGCAGCCTTGAGCAGGCGTCCGGGGAAAACAATGATTCCATAACCGATCGGTAAGGATGACGGCTTCGTAATCAGTCAAAATATCTTCGCCTGCGCGCGATCCCGACGAACTTCATGTACGCTGAGCACCCTGCATTCTTCGGAACCCGGCAGACCTTGATCTTGAAGTTTTTACAAAGCCGTCGGATCGGGTCCTTTACGCGTGCATCAAAGATGTACTTTCAGGTGAGGCACGGCTGCACTACGGGAAAAGAATATGACCAAAAACTATAATATTGATACCATATGCCGGATTCTGCCGCACCGGTATCCTTTTTTGCTCGTGGACCGTGTGCTTGAGGTAATCCCGGAGGTTCGCATCCGTGCATTGAAAAACGTTACGATCAATGAACCGTTTTTTACCGGCCATCTTCCCGGCAATCCGGTCATGCCGGGCGTGCTGATCGTGGAGGGGATGGTGCAGGCCGGAGCGCTTCTGCTGGCAGAGACGCTTCCCGCACAGCGTCACGGCGATGTATGCTTTTCAGGCATCGACAAGGCACGGTTTCGTAAGTCCGTGATTCCCGGGGACCAGTTGATTTTCGAGGTCGAGCTGATGCGGGTCCATACCAGAGGAATTCAGATGAAAGCCCAAACCAAGGTGGATGGGGAGCGTGTTGCCGAAGCCCGCTTCATGGCCCTCATCGGAGGAGAAAGATGATTCACCCGACTGCAATTATCGACCCCAAGGCGGAGATCGACGAAAACGTTTCGGTGGGGCCGTATTCCATTATCAATAAAAATGTCTATATCGCGTCCGGAACCCGGATCGGGTCCCATGTAACCATTGACTCCTATACGGACATCGGCCCGGGATGCCAGATATTCCAATATGCATCCGTGGGTACGGTTCCCCAGGCCGTCCGGTTCAAAGGGGAGACAACCTATCTGAAAATCGGACGCAACACCGTAATCCGTGAGTTTGCAACCCTGAATCGGGGTACGGAGTTCGGCGGCGGGGTCACCGAGGTGGGAGAGGACAACTTTCTCATGGCCTACACCCACATCGCCCACGACTGCAAGACCGGAAAGGGGGTTATCATGGCCAATAACGCGACCCTGGCGGGACACATCGAAATCGGGGACCACGTGATCATTGGCGGACTGGTGGCCATTCACCAGTTCGTAAGGGTGGGGGAATACGCCTATATCGGCGGCAAGTCCGCCTTGTCGAAGGATATCCCCCCCTACGTGATCGCGGCGGGCGACCGGGCAACCCTTCACGGGCTCAACAAGGTTGGGATGCGTCGTCACCAGTTTTCCGAGCATACCATCGGAGAATTGAAAAGAGCCTACCGGATTATTTTCCGGATCGGGCTGACGGTTAACGAGGCCGTGGAGCGGGTTCTGGCGGAGGTGGAAAACCTTCCGGAGGTCAAAAACCTGGTCAGCTTCATCAAAAACACCCAGCGGGGCATCACCCGATAGGCGCGCGTGACAGCTCATGGACATGCCGCATAAACGGATTGGATTGATCGCCGGCGGGGGGCCGTTTCCCGTATTGTTCGCGAAAAAGGCGTCAAAAAACGGTTACGAAGTCCATGCCGTCGGTTTTCACAAGCAAACCGACCGACTGCTTACGTCCCACGTGGCCGGGATGGAGACCCTGTACATGGGTCAGGTGGGCCGATTGATCGATTTTTTCAAAAAACGCGCCATCACGGAAGCCGTCATGGTGGGAGCGATTCAAAAGCCCGCATCGGTTGCGGAGATACGGCCGGATTTCAAGGCCTTGGCCATGTACGGAAAAATGCGCAAAAACACCCATGACGACCGCGTGCTGCGCGTGGTTGCAGATACCCTGGATATGGCTGGGATCCGGATCAGGCCGTCCACGTTTCTGCTGCCGGAGCTGCTTTCACCGCGAGGGTGCTGGACACGCAGGCAGCCGTCCCGCAGGGAGTTCGTCGACATCCGGCTGGGATGGCGGATGGCGCGTGAGATCGGGCGGCTCGACATCGGCCAGTGCGTGGTGGTGGGAAATGGAATGGTCCTGGCGGTGGAAGCCGTTGACGGCACGGACAACACCGTTTTGCGGGGCGGGTCGCTATCGGCCGGCAATGCGGTTCTGGTAAAGGTGTGTAAGCCCATTCAGGATTTCCGGTTCGATGTGCCGGCGGTGGGAGCGCAGACTGTTGAGACCATGCAGCGCGCAGGACTCCGGGCACTTGCGGTGGAAGCTGAAAAATCGGTGGTTTTCGACCGTGAGGAGATGATCGAACTGGCTGACCGGAACAAAATCGCCATTGTCGCCTATACCGACGAAGAAATGGACGGGGGGGAGACCGTATGACGGATACTGCATCATCCCGGGAGACGATCCGGGCGGGCGTTGTTGGCGTAGGGCACCTGGGCCGCTGGCACGCTGAAAAATACGCATCGTTGGAAAATGTTGAGCTTGTCGGCGTCGTGGATGTCGATGAGAGGCAGGCTGGGGCGGTTGCGCAGAAGAACGACACCCGGGCTTATACCGATTTCCGGGAGCTTTTCGGAAAGGTGGATGCCATAAGTATCGCCGTTCCCACGCCAATGCACCACGCAGTTGCTTGCGCGTTTCTGAAAAATGAAACGGATGTGCTGATCGAAAAGCCGATTACCACGACCGTGGAGCAGGCCGACGATCTCATCGCGCTGGCTGAAAAAACCGGGCGGATTATCCAGGTGGGACACCTGGAGCGATTCAACCCGGCGGTGGTCGCGGCCCGCGAGCTGATCACCGAGCCGGTGTTCATCGAGTCGAACCGGCTTTCCATTTACCAGCCAAGGGGTACCGACGTGAGCGTCATTCACGATTTGATGATTCACGATATCGATCTGATTCTTCATTTCGTCAAATCCGACATCCGGTACTGCCACGCGCTGGGAACGCCGCTTGTGACCGATTCGGTGGATATCGCAAATGCCCACATCGAGTTTGAAAACGGGGCGGTTGCCAATGTCACCGCCAGCCGCATATCCGGCAAGACCGAGCGAAAAATCCGCCTTTTCCAGCGGGAGGGCTACATTTCCATCGATTTTGCCAATCATGTGATCACGCACATCCGCCAGGCGGATGAAGGTGAGGAGAATTGCCCGATTCCCGGCATGTACATGAATCATAGAAGCTTCGACAAGGCCGATGCCCTTGGCTCGGAAATCCTGTCGTTCGTTGAAGCGGTGCGGACCCGGCGTGAGCCGGCGGTCTCCGGGCGGATGGGACGGGATGCACTTGCCCTGGCGGTGGATATCATCGCCCAGATCGATACCGCCATGGCCCGGATCAATCGATGAATATGGCGGGTGATGAACAATACGCCAAAAGCCCCTCTGTCCCGCTAAGTGTGATGATCATCGCCGGGGAAACCTCCGGGGATCATCACGGGGCCGGGCTGGTCGCGGCCATGCGGAAGATCGACGGCAATATCGCGTTTTTCGGAATCGGCGGGCGCGCCATGGCTCAGCAGGGCGTACAGATCGTGGTGGATGCGGCGAACCTTTCGGTGGTCGGTATTACCGAGGTGTTCTCCAGGCTTCCCGGTCTTTTGGGCGGACTGCGTACCGTTAAACGTGCCGTTGCTGAAAAACGGCCGGACCTGGTGATCCTGATCGATTTTCCGGATTTCAATCTTCACATGGCCCGGCATGTCAAGCGCTACGGAATTCCGGTGCTCTATTACATCAGCCCCCAGCTGTGGGCGTGGCGGAGCGGCCGGATCAAAACGATTCGCCGGTACGTCGATCGCATGGCCGTTATTCTCCCGTTTGAAAAAGAATTCTATGATCGCCACGGGGTACCCGTGACGTTTGTGGGGCACCCGCTGCTCGATCATATCACGCTGCCTGTGAAACCGACTATGGATAATCCGGATGCCGATGGGATAGAAAAGCGCACAATCGGACTTCTACCCGGTTCCCGGGTGCAGGAGATCCGGCGGAACCTGCCCGTAATGCTGGCGGCAGCCAGCCGGCTGAGCCGCGAAAAGAAGGGATACGCCTTTGTCGTCTCTGTAGCGCCCGGTATCGATTCACACTGGATTGAAGAATTTATCCGTCCCTGCCGAAACACGGTGGATATTGAAGCGGAAAGGGCCGGGGTCGAAAAAGTACTTGACCGCTGCTGCATGGCCGTTGCAGCCTCCGGCACCGTAACGCTGGAGGCGGCTATTTACGGGGTTCCCATGGTGATCGTCTACCGGGTTTCTCCGGTAAGTTTTCTCCTTGGCCGCAGCCTGATCCGTGTGAAGTTCATCGGATTGGCCAACATCATTGCCAATCGGACGGTCGTACCCGAGCTGATCCAACACGATGCGACACCCGGCAATATTGCATCGGTGGTTTCCGCCATGCTCGAAGACGTTCGGAAGTACAAGCAGATCCGGGAGGATCTTTTTTGGGTACGGGAGCAGCTCGGCGAGTCCGGCGCTTCAAGGAAAACCGCGGGCATAGCCTATGCAATGATGGCGGGCAGCAGGAAGTAGTTGTATGACTGAAATAAAAAAAACACGCCTCCGAAACCGCCACAGGGTCTTGTTTTCCTATGTAAAAGAGAGCTGGGTGCTTCTGGCGATCTCCATGGCGTGCATGCTGATCGTCGCGGGAACCACCTCCGCCACCGCGTTTCTGGTTCAGCCGATATTGGATGATATCTTCATGGATCAAAACGAGCGGATGCTTAGGTTGCTGCCACCGCTGGTTCTGGGCATATATGTCATGAGGGCCTTTGCGCTTTACGGCGAGCATTACCTCATGCATTTCGTGGGAGAGCGAATCATCCGGAAATTCCGCGATGAACTCTACGCAAAGATATCCGATCTGCCGTTGTCCTTTTATCACCGGTACAAGACCGGGGTGCTGATGTCCCGGATCACCAACGACGTCAATATCATCAAGAACATGGTGTCCAAGACGGTCGCCACATCGCTGCGGGACGTCTTTACCATCTTCGGCCTGGTTTTCGTCATTTTCTACCGCGATTGGAAGCTGGCCATCATCGCCATGGTGGTTCTGCCGGTGGCATTCTACCCGATCTACGAATTCGGGCGGCGGGTGCGAAAG
>SLJY01000104.1 GCA_007134875.1 Desulfobacterales bacterium | reverse complement strand
TGGTGCGGGACAACGGCGGCCACATGGTCGCGCTCAAATGGACCATGAAAGCCATCTACGACATCGACGAAGACGACGTCTGGTGGGCAGCCTCCGACGTGGGATGGGTGGTCGGACATTCTTACATCGTGTATGCCCCCCTGTTCAAGGGATGCGCATCCGTACTGTTCGAGGGAAAACCGGTTGGCACGCCGGACGCAGGCGTCTTCTGGCGGGTCATCTCCCAGCACCGCGTGAAATGCATGTTTACCGCCCCCACCGCCTACCGCGCCATCAAACGCGAAGACCCCAAGGGGGAACTGATCCGGCAATACGATCTGTCCGGCTTCAGAATCCTGTTTCTCGCCGGCGAGCGGTCCGATCCCGCCACGGTCCAGTGGTCGGAAAACCATTTAGGCGTTCCGGTGATCGACCACTGGTGGCAGACGGAGACGGGCTGGGCCATTGCCGCCAACTGCATGGGACTTCACCCCTTCCCGGTGAAATACGGCTCGCCCACCAAGTCGGTTCCGGGATGGGACGTGCGGGTACTCGATATAAACAACGACGTCATGGCGCCCGGGGAAATCGGTGCCCTTTCGGTCCGCCTGCCGCTTCCGCCGGGCGCGCTGGTGACCCTCTGGGAAAACGATGAACGCTTCATCGATGCCTATCTCAAGGAATACCCGGGGTATTACAAGACCGCCGATGCCGGAATGATCGACGAGGAGGGCTATATTTACGTCATGTCCCGGACCGACGACATCATCAACGTTGCAGGCCACCGGCTTTCCACAGGCGGGATGGAGGAAGTCCTTGCCGCCCATCCGGACGTGGCGGAAGCGGCCGTCCTGGGAGTGCATGACGATCTCAAGGGGCAGGTCCCGCTCGGGTTTCTGGTTTTGAACAGCGGCGTTGAAAAGGAGCACGGCGAAATCGTCCGGGAGGTGGTGGCCATGGTGCGGGAGCAGATCGGTCCGGTTGCCGCTTTCAAGACGGCGGTCGTGGTAAAACGGCTGCCCAAGACGCGCTCGGGCAAGATCCTGCGGGGAATCATCCAGAAGGTAGCCGAAAAAAAAGAATTCAATATGCCGGCCACCATCGACGACCCGTCCATACTGGGAGAGATCGAGGAGGCCCTTGAAGGGCTTGGCCTGGCAAAGGATACAACGTGATGACTTCGCAAAAAAGTCCAATATCTTCGTTGCGCGCGATTTCTCAGAATTTGCGGCTTACGCCTTGTAAACATACACGTACGCCAAGTACGCTGCATTCTTCGAAATCGCGCAAGCCTTGGTTTTGAACTTTTTACAAAGCCGCCAGATCGCGGCTTTTAACGAGTGTATCAAACTTGACGCACTCGTAAAAAGCCGCGATAAGCGCCATAGGGTGTGCTGACGGAGGAAGCGCATCCTATGTTCCCGACCTCCGCCCTCCGTCTCCGCCTTCCGACCCTCTACCCTCCGAAGCCCGCTTCCGGAATATCCACCACCGCCCGGCTCCCGGCCTCGATGGCATTGATCCTGCCAACGGTTACCGGCAGGATACTCTGGATGAAATACTGCGCCGATTTGATCTGCCCGTCGTAAAATGCGGCGTTTTTGTTTTTCCGCAGCGTTTCTTCCAGTTTTTCCCCTTCCAACCCTTTCGTGATCTCATCGAATTTCGGGGCGGCCACGCAGGCCCGCCAAAGCAGCATCCATGCCATGATCACGTCGCCGGTCGCCTCCATGAGTCCTGCGGCATGAGCGAAGGCCACCTTTACATCCCGTGACATGGCCGTCTTTCCCAGATACATGGCCGCGCCGCCCAAACGATGAAGCGCATCATCCACACCGGCCGCCAGGCCTTCAAGTCCGTCGGTTTCTTTTGCAGCAGCGGTCGTTTTCTGCACCTCGCCCATAAAATTCATGAACACGGCGCCTTTTTTCATGCCGAGCTTCCGGCCGAGCAGGTCCATGGCCTGGATGCCGTTGGTCCCCTCGTAGATGGAGTTGATCTTGGAATCGCGCAGGATCCGCTCAATGGGATAATCGGTGGTATACCCGTAGCCACCGTATACCTGCATCGCCTCCACCGTGGCCTGGAAGCCGCGATCGGTGCAGTAGGACTTGATGATCGGGGTAAACAGGTCGATCAGGTCGGCATATTTCGTTTTTTCCTCCCCGTCTTCCATGCAGGCCGCCAGGTCAAAAAGCCAGGCCGTGTAATAGACGAAGGAGCGCATCCCTTCCACGTGGGCCTTCATCCACATGAGCATGCGCCGTACATCCGGGTGATGAATGATGGTGACGGGCGCCGCCTCCTTGTTCTGCATATCGGCCAGATCCCGGCCCTGGACGCGCTGTTTGGCATATTCGAGGGCATAAAGATAGACCGACGACGCGTTGAACAGTCCGAGGGCGCCCACGCCCAGGCGGGCCTCATTCATCATGTGAAACATCACCCGCATTCCCTTGTTTTCCTCTCCCAACAGAAGGCCCCGACAGTTGCCTTTGGATCCGAAGGCCAGCTGGCAGGTGGGACTCGCATGAAGGCCAAGCTTTTCCTCGATGGCCGTGCATACCACGTCGTTGGACTCGCCTGGGCTTCCGTCCTCGTTAACCCGGATCTTGGGAACGATGAAAAGGGAGATCCCCCGGGTACCCGCCGGCGCACCCTCAATGCGCGCCAGCACCGGGTGGATGATATTTTCCGTTAAATCATGCTCGCCGGCGGTGATGAAAATCTTGTTGCCGTTGATGGAGTAGGTACCGTCCTCGTTTTTCACCGCCGTGGTGGAAAGGTTTCCAACATCGGAGCCCGCTTCGGGCTCTGTCAGGACCATGGTTCCCGTCCAGCGGCCCGAGTACATGTTTTCCAGAAACATCTGTTTTTGTTTTTCCGTTCCGAAAACCTCGATCATCTTGGCTGCGCCGTGGGTGGCGAACCCGAAGGCGCCAAAGGAAAAATCCGCGCCCACGATATATTCCGCAGCAACCTGGGCTATCACCTGGGGAAGTCCCTGCCCCCCCACTTCCGGATCATCGGCAACGGCTATCCACTCGCCTTCGCACAGGAGCTTATAGGGCCGGTGAAAACATTCGGGCACCGTGACCTGGTTGTTTTCAAACCGCAGGCCCTGCTTGTCTCCTTCTTCGGCCACGGGAAGCACTTCCTTGAGCGCGAAGTTTCGGGCCTCGGTAATGACCATGTCGAACATTTTCCGGTTCATGTCGGCATACCGCTCATACTTTGTAAGCGTATCGATGCCGAGTTGCTCGTAGAGCACAAAATCGACGTCCCTTCGATCCGCGATTCGTTGGGCCATTTGCTTTCCTTTCTTTCTGATGTTCTTGTGAAAAGCCGCTGCCAAAAACACTTCTTGTAGCAAAAACAAACGTAGACGTAAACGTTAAGTTTGAAGGAAAAGAAAAATCTTTGCGCCAAAACCGCAGGCGATGCAGTCACTAAGGCTTACGCAGCAGCACAACATCTTTTTCCGGAATTTCCAGATCCCACCCCCGCTGGCCGGCAATCACCCCGAAGGTTTCTTCCCGGTAAAAGACCACGTGGGTAAAATCGCGGCGGTAATACCAGTTTGCAAACCTTTCGTCATCGGTTTGAAAGCAGGTCATGATCGCAAGGTATCCGCCCGGTTTCAGACATCCGTCGAGGCGCTCGAATTCCGATTTGGGATAATGAAAATGTTCCGCCACCTCCGTGCAGGTTATAAAGTCGTACGCCCGTTCCAGCACGGTTTCGTCCGGTGCGAAAAACGGGTCATAGATACACATGAAATGTCCTTTGCCCTCCATGATCCGGGCCATGGCCGATACCGGCCCGCACCCGAAATCAAGTCCCCTGCACCCCGGCCAAAGGCGATCAAGGAGAGGGCCTGCAATACGGAACAAGAATCTCCGGTATCCGGGATCGTCCGACTCATTGCGATGCTGTTCGTATCGCTTCCGTTCGGCCTCCTGTGACGGCAGATAGGCGGCATCCATAAAGGTGGCAGCGCAGTGCATGCAACGATGATAAAGGATGCCGGCAGCAGGGAAAGGTTTGGTTTCGGCCTGACCGCACACCCGGCAGAAAACCGGTCCGGTATCGGTATCACAGTCCATAGTGCCTCGTCCCATGAGTTGACAGGCGGCAAATCCGCTCTTCAGACCACAGTGTCCCATATCGGCAGCCGTTTTCCATTGACACCCCCGATTCTATCTGCGAGGCTTAATTATTTTCTCTGACGATTTCCAGAGATCTTACAACTTGCCGAACCCACAGATTCGCACGGGTAAAAAAGTATCACGCTCCACGGCAAATTTTATATCGGTTCATTACCATGCTGCCTGACAATAAGTCCATAAAATCATTCAAACTGATTCTTTTGGGATTACTTGTTTTAGCCGGGATCATGCTTCACCAGATGGGAATCCTGGAAAAGCATTTCTTTCTCGAAGCAGGGGAGCGTCACATCGATAGATGGTGGTTCGCACCGCTGATCATCGTGTTCAAGGCGGTACTCTATATCTTTGCCCTTCCCGGATCGGTGATGTATGTTGTTGCGGGCCTTTTATACCAGCCGATCCACGCAACGCTGATCATCATAGCCGGGGGCGTGGCCGGAGCAATCGGCGCCTATTTTTTTTCCCGGTCCATGTCCCAGGCGACCCGCCAGCGCGTTCAATCATCGAAGGCTTTTTCCATCATGAAAAAGCACGGGGATTTCGCAACGCTCTCCGCCGTTCGCATTCTCCCCGGATTTCCCCACTCGGTAACCAATTACGGATCAGGCATCCTGGGCATCCCGTTAACCCGGTTTATTGCCACCGCCGTCATCGGCTTTGCCGTGAAAGGTTATTTGTATTCATCGGCAATCCACCAGGCGACCCGCAGGGGGGATCCGGAAGGATCCGGCGGCCTCGAGATGGCGCTTCCCCTCCTCCTGCTGGCCGTTTTGATCCTACTGGGCAAAATCCTGCGACGAAAAACGCAATAGATAAACGCAACAACCCCCTTTCCCATTTTTTATTGACTTTTTTCTCAATTCCGGAAGATGTTGAAGAATTGATCGCAATCAGAATCGGCAATCGCCAAACCAATTAACGATGCACTCGTAAAAACTCATGATCCGACGACTTTGTAAAAAGTTCAGGATCAAGAATTGCGCAATTTCGAAAAATACAGGGTACTTGGCGCATGTGAAATTTTGAGAAATTGCGCGTAACGCAGATATTGGACTTTTACGAAGCCGTCAAAATTTGAGCCTGACACATAAAGCAGTACTGTGACCATGAAAAAAAACACGTTTAAAGATCGGATCTATCACCGGGTGCTGCCCCGCATCGGCTTGTTTCTTGTAGGAATGCTGTCGTCTACGTACAAGGTGAGGCTCGTCGACCCCGAGAAAGAAAAAGAAACCCTGGAGCGTGACAACTCCCTGGTCTACGCATCGTGGCATCAACGATTTTTTCCGGGCATCACGTTTTTCGCAAGGCGCAAACCGATCGCCATCATGATCAGCCAAAGCCGGGACGGGGGGCTTATCGCATCCATCGTGGATATGCTGGGATGGGAGTCGGTCCGGGGGTCATCTTCGCGGGGCGGACGCTCGGCATTACTTCAGCTTAAAAAACTGGCGCGAAATGGGTATAAGATTGGCCATATAGTAGACGGCCCCAAGGGACCCTTCGGAGAGGTCAAGCCCGGCCTTGTACTGATCGCCCAAACCACCGGACTGGCGATTGTGCCGACCATCACGTCCGCTGAAAGGCGATGGCAGGCAAACAGCTGGGATCGGTTCATGATCCCAAAACCGTTTTCCCGCATCATCATCCGCTTCGGCGAACCCTACTATGTCCCCCGGGAAATGGACGAAGGCGAATTTGAAGAAAAACGTCTGGAAATCGAACAACGCTTGCACCGTCTCTACGAAGAAACTGATCGCATGTGGCGGGATCCTGAATCGATCCGCAAGATTTTTAACCGCCGGTAATTTGATCGAAGGTGGAGGCGTTCGCATATATTGAACGTTTTACAAAGCCGTCAGATCGCGACTTTTTACGAGTGCATCAAGGTTATTTCCTTGCGCAACGCACATCAAATAGTGTAGGCTGCAATAAATAGCAGCTGAACGAAAAACGTCTTTTTTCGTCCGGCCGCCAAATAACCGGCTGTGTGTCGCGATGGCATGTGCACCGACGATTTGTTTTTATCTAAAGTTCCCCGCATGTGGCTCATATGGAAAAAAAGACAATATACGTAAGCGAATTTGACTTTGACAGGCTCTACGGACTCGTTGAGGGAGCCGATCCAGGCATCCGGGACAAGTCGCACCTGCTGCAGCTTAAAGAGGAACTCGAGCAGGGGGAAGTCATCCCTCAGGAGGAAATTCCTGAAGACGTGATCACCATGAATTCCCGTTTCCGCCTGGAAGACCTGGACAGCAAAAAGCAATTCGACTATACGCTCGTATTCCCACACCAGGCGGACTTTTCCAAAAACCGCATTTCGATCATGGCGCAAATCGGCGTGGCACTGATCGGCTGCAAGGTCGGCGACACGGTATCCTGGAAAACCCAGGCCGGGGAAAGACGGTTCACAATCGTATCCATCCTCTACCAGCCGGAAGCTTCGGGCGATTTTCACCTGTAACGCTTCATCCCGCCAGCTCGCCAAGCCGGGCCGAAACATTTTCCCCGGCAGCAAAGCGATCCGGACAGGCTATCGTTTTCCATCTTCCACAGCCTCGCTGTGGAGGATAATGACTTTCTCCAGTTCTTTTGAAAGCGGAGAACACCAGGGAACCGATTCGAGCCAGAATCGCCTCAACTCAGCAATCCGGTTTTCCAGCCGGTGCGGGGGACCGGAAAGCGAGCGGGCCACCGCCCGGAGGTGAACGAGCGCTGCGGCCTCTGCACTCCCGGCATCAACCACTTGATTCAGGCGCTCCATTGCATCCTGGATTTCGCGTTGCAACTCAATTTCTTTTCTTTCCATATTGCATGCCCTTTTTACAATCCTAAGCAACCCGCCCATGGCTCTCACCCAAACTATCGTTTTTATCCTTTGATATTTATCCCTTGATAGCCCGGCCATGGAATGCTAAAGTCGGAGTCGTTTTAAAAAATACGCTTACAAACGAAACAAGGAGGCTCTACCATGACAAATGGCGCAAATAGTTCCAATATTGATTTTACGGTGAACAAAAACAACCTCTATCGCGAAGAAGGGGTCACGGACCACAAGGTCGCTTCCATCCGGCGGCTTGTTCCTATCCGTATCGACGGCAGTGATGACCCCGATCGGGAGGCGGTCTTTTATGCCAGCACCCAGCTCATGACCCCGGAAGGCCCCCTTCCGCTGCAGGCCCCGCTCAATGCAAAAACATTGGAGGCGGCAATCGAGGAATTTCCCGCTGCAATGCAACAAGCGCTCAACGAAACCATCGAACGCCTCCAGAAACATCAGCAGCAGCAACAGGAACAGCAGCAAAACGAACAGTCCCGCATCTATGTCCCCGGACGATAAGCCGGGCAGACAATGAGAGGGCCTGGGGCAAACAGGACAGTGTATTCGTATTACGGATCTATCCGCTGAATCTGTCCCTCGCGTTCAATGACGATTTCCGGCTCCCGGTGGTGCCCGATTCGCGCATTTCGTATCCGAATCGGGCCGCTTTTTTCCGGGATCAGCGATTGGTCGCGAAAAAACATACGGATGCTTTTCTCCGGTGCATACCGGAGACGCCCGTTGTCATATGTTCCCGTGATTTCTCCCAACACTTCGTTTTCCAATTCAGGCGCCGCAAGATCCATTGAAGGATCATGGAAGATCAAGGCCGACCAATCGGTTTCCACACCCTTCTTGCGTATGTCCTCAAAGCCCGTTATCTGAAGGTTCCCGTAGTACCGGTTCATTCGGTTGACCACAAGATTATAGGATCCGCCCTTTTCAAGCCGATTTCCGGCATCGTAGACGTAAATTGCCCGGCCGTGTTTCTGCTTGATCACGGCATTGTTTTTATGCCTGTAAACCACCACGGCATTTTCAATCCGGTAGCGCACCTTTCCGGTCTTGGTGTTATAAAGGCCCGCAACGCTGGCGGAAACCGGCTCCGGGTAGCACGGTCGATCGGGATCGGCCGGTTCGAACCCACCGGTCGTGAAGCATGCGTAGATGGGCAAGTGATCCGAGAACCCCTTGCCGAGGTGGCGGCCACGTCCCCTGTTCGCGCGCTGCCAGCGATAAACCCGGCTTCCCTGAAACAGGTAATGGGGATCGAACGTGTCAAAGGACTGCTCGATATAAAAAAGGCCGGCATCATCGAGCAAGGCGGCGGGAAGAAGCATGTGATCGAGCGTCCGGGGCTTTCCGAAAAAAAGATAGGACCACCGGCGGGACGGCTCCACCTCCAGCCATGTATTATAATGCAGGCGGGGCTTTTGGCCTGCATCCATGACCTGTCTGTCAACCAATTGCCCGTCAAATATGGTATTGAGGACGTGGTTGATCCCGGTGCGGCCGCCGGTATCGTTGAGCCGTTCATCATCGACGATAACGTCATATTCGTTGTAATTGGCGTTGAAATCTCCCAGAAGGATGTAATCCTTACCATCCGGCAGCCGGGAAACGGCGTCAAGCAGGATTTCAGCGGAAACGATCCGGCGGCTTTCCGGCGCGTTGCGGGAAGGCCAGTGATTCACAAACAAAACCAGGGGTGTGCCGTCAATATCCAGCCGGACCTGGAGGATATTCCTGTTTCGGTTTCCGGGAACGACGATATCCCTTGAATCCGTTATGGGATAAGCGGAAATAACGGCACAGCGGACGGCGGTTTCATCCTTTTCCGTGATGGCTGCCCATGGATAATCCAAGCCTCTGCTTCTGAGCGCCTTTTGCAAGTGCCCGATGGCCTCCAGGGATTCCACTTCCTGAAGCGCCACCACGTCGGCATTCAGGCCCGCCAGTACCCTTGAGAGGTTCCGGACCTTAACGGAAAGCATGCCCGCATCCCAGCCGTACACTCCTCCGGCGTCCGTCGGAACATATCCGGGGTACTCCGTCTGGTCATGGGAAAGGTCAAAGAGGTTTTCCAGGTTGTAGCTGCCAATCCGTAATACCTCGGAGCCGGCTGCACTGACCGGGAGAACAGGCATTGCGACATGAATGAGGAGCACCGAAAAAAGGAGCCTGAAGCAGATCATGCGCATGGTCTGAATGATTTCGATTCGTCTTTTTGGTGTTGAGAAGCGCTCAGTTCCGGAACAAGAAACACGGAATCACCAGCCGTCAAAAACAAAGGGCATGCCGATCGCTGGATTCAGCATCCGGACATGCCCTTTGTTTAAAAATCCTGAAAGTTCCCTGGAGGAGTTGGGGGCTTCGTTCGTCCACTGCGAGAAGCCTGCCGGGTCCGAGAAACCTACCGGGCCCGTGAGGTTGCAGCCGTAAGGTATTTTTCGATAAGCCGATGGTTGTCTTCTTCGGTAATCTCTTTGGGCAATCTTTCAATGGCTTTTTCCATGGCCATATCCAGCAGTTCAGTTACGAGTTTCTGGCGGGCCTGCCCGATCATATTATCGATTCTCTGCCTGGCATTTTTCATCATCAGGCGGCTTTGCTCGTTGGCATCCTCGATAATTTCCTGCTTGCGTTTTTCTCCCTGCTCCACAATGCGGCACCTGATCTCTTCCAGGCGGGGGCCGCTGTTTTCAAGGGATTCTTTGGCGTCCTGCAGCTTAGCAACGATATCGTCCTTTTCCTTCTGGGTCTTGTCGATCTTTGAGCGGATATCCGCCTGCTGATCGGACAGGAAATTCACGAGAATCGGCCCGACCACCTTGACCAGGAAATAGGCGAGAATGCCGAAGTTGATCCACCGCATGATCACGTCGTATATGGGCCGCCACTCCCTGGTTCCGTCCTCCGCCCAGGCGGGTGCAGCGGAAAAAAGGAGTAAAGTGCCGGTGGAAACAAGGACGATCCAAAGCATGGTTCGCAAGATGTTATTCATGTGCCACCCTCCGATCTAACGCCTTTTCCATGATCACCATAGAGACCCTCTCGGACTCATCGGCCAGGTACTGCCGGGCATCTTCAATCTGGCGCTGAACTTCCTTTTTGGTTTCCTCATGCAGCCTGCCGATCTCGGCATTGGTGTTGGAGAAAAGCTCTTGGGCCTGGGCTGCCCCGTCCTTTTCAAGCCGGTGCTGAGAGGTAAAAGCCTCGTCCTTCACCTTGCGTGTTTCCAGCTCGATCTTGTAAAAAATCTCTTCCAGATCGGCTTCGGCCGTCTCGATATCCTTTTTCATCTGCTCCACCTGCCGGTCCCGCTCCACCATGATATCCTGGAGCGGCTGATACATCAACCGGCTAATAAGCATCATGAAAATCAAAAACGATATCAGCTGCGCAACGAGGGTCGCATTGATGGAAATCAATGCGACAGCTCGGGTAATTTCAAATTCCATGGCCCCAAATCCGTCTATTGATCAATAATGAACGTCAACCACGTATTCCATGGCTTCCTGCCTGCTGGCAAACGCATCACTCGCCTGGCGCAGGAAAAAGCCGAAAAAGCCGGCGTTAGTGCCCGACCCTTTCATCCTTTAGTGAAAATGTTTACACAACAAAAAGGAGAAGCATTGCCACGACGAGCGAATAGATACCGGTGGACTCGGATACGGCCTGACCCACCAGCATGGTACGCGTCAAAAGGGCCGCCTCGCTGGGATTGCGCCCGATGGCTTCGCAGGCTTTTGCACCGACGAGTCCCTGGCCGACGCCCGGACCGATAGCACCCAGGCCCATTGCAAGACCCGCACCGATATATGTTGCCGCACGGATCAGATCTACACCTTCGATACCCATTTTCTTCCTCCTGAAATAATTGTATGAAAATCTATATGACAAAAAGCAGTACCAACGCGATTACCATCGAGTAAATCGCGGTCGACTGTGAAACCGCCTGGGCGACAAGCATCATCCGCATCAAAAGCCCTGCGTTTTCCTCGTTTCTCGCCACCCATCCCACAGCACTCGACGCGGCGATACCGTTTCCGAATCCGGGGCCGATGCCGCCGAATCCCATGCACAATCCCGCCGCCAGAAGGGCTATTGCCGGTGCGAGGGCCACCGCCTCGGGATGTCCCTTGAAGAGCAGGATGAAGCTGACCAGAAGGCCGAATATGCTGGGCGTCTGGGCAACCGCCTGCCCCACCAGCATGGTGGTGGTGACGATACCGACTGTACGCGGCTGACGGGCGATACCCTCGCAACTCGCCCCGGCAGCCATTCCGCCTCCCCATCCGGATCCGATGGCTGCAAGCCCCGTACTCAACCCGGCGCCGAGAAATGCCGCCCAATAGGGGTTAAACGGAACATCGCCGAAATTAACGAACATGAGCATCAATGCGACAACCATAGCGAAGATCGCCGGCGTCTGGCACACGGCCGCACCCACCAGCATGGTGGTCGTCAAAGCGCCCTGGGCTTCAGGCTGGACACCTATTCCGCGGCAGGCGGCGCCGCCAGGATGGCCGGATCCGGCGCCGGAGCCGATAGCCCCGAACCCCATACACAATCCCGCCCCCAGGAGAGCCATCGCCTTGACCGGCTCCACATCCCCGAAGTTGATGAACAGGAGCATAAGGGCAATCACCATGGCCAGGATCGCGGGCGTCTGGGCGACGGCCGCGCCAATGAGCATGACGGTGGTGAGGTTTCCGGAAAGTTTCGGCTGACGGGTCAGGGCTATACAGGTCTCCCCGCCGGGAAAACCGGACCCGATGCCGGACCCGATGCCGCCAAGGCCCATGCAGAAGCCGGCCGCCAGCACGGCTGCGGCCTTGATAATCGTGGGATCCCCGAAATTCATGAATATCATCATCAGGGAAATGACCATGGCGAGGATTGCCGGCGTCTGGCAAACGGCCTGGCCGATGAGCATGACCGTTGTCATGCGGTTCAGAACCTCGGGGTCCCGGGCTTTCACGATACCGGTGCAGGCGTTTCCGGATGGAAAGCCGGATCCAAGACCCGAGCCCAGGGCGCCCAATCCCATGCAGGCACCGGCCGCTACCATGGCTGCCGCCGTGACGATGCTGGGCTCCTGAACGGTGGTGAACAGCAAAAGAACCGCCACAACCAGGGCAAAGATGGCTGCCGATTCGGCCACGGCCTGACCGACGAGCATCGTCCGTGTAATATCCGATGATTGTTCCGGGTTTTCCGATATGGCCATGTCCGCCTGGGCCGCCGTATAACCCTGTCCCAAGGCAGCGCCGATGGCGCCGAAACCGATGGCCAGGCCACCGCCGATAAAAGCCGCAATCTGCGTCAGTGTTTGAGCATCCATATCCATTTTAATCGACCTGTACCGCTATATAGACAATTGTCAGCATG
>SLJY01000010.1 GCA_007134875.1 Desulfobacterales bacterium | reverse complement strand
TGAAGACTTTAGTTGGCGGTGCAGTGGCAGCCGTAATCGGCGTAATCGGTCTGGCGGTATGGTTTAGTGCGTTTTTGCAGCTCCTGGCCGGCGCCATCCCCGTGATGCTGCTCCTTGGTGGTTGCCTCGCCCTGTACCTTGGTTTTGACGAACTCAAGGATACCTGGCAGAAAGAGACCCCGGTTGAACCGGCCGCTGCAGGCGGCGGCAGTGCCGGCGATGATGCCAGTCAGTTGAAAAAGGAAAACGAGGAGCTGAAAAAAGAACTGGAGTCCCTCAAGGCCAAAATGTAACGCGGCCGGTTGTCACTTCAATCGGTAAAGCCCTGCAGTCATTATTCTGCAGGGCTTTTTTGACGGCTTTGTAAAACGTCCAGTATCTGTGCCTGCGCGCGATTTCCGATGTATTTCACGTACGCCAAGTACTATGCATTCTTCGAAGTCCCGCAAGCCTTGATCTTGAACTTTTTACAAAGCCGTCGGATCGCGTCTTTTTATGAGTGCATCTTTTTCGTACAGGCGTTATTCATATAATCGATACGGGCGCGTTTCCTCCTGGAACGCAAGGGCTTCTTCGTTCCACAGGTTTATGCGCTCATCAATGTTTTTGCCTGTCTCCAGTTCTTTTCTGACGTTGTCGTCCCCCATAATCAGGTCGATGGGAGGCCTTTCGAATTCGTATTCGTAAGGCGGCTGCTTCCATTCGAACGCTCCGCCTGCCTTCCTTCCATGATGTTTAACAATGGCTGCCAAAAGCTTCATCGAGATCTTCCAGGGCCTAAAAATACATCCGTCGGTTACATGAATCTGGAAACCACGGCAGGCCTGGCCTTGCCATTTGTGGGCGACCGGTTCGAAAACGGCCGGGCGCAGGACGCAGCCTTTTTGGTGGCTTCCTCCCATAAATGCCAGGATGCCGTCGATATCGAAATACGGTGCACCGAACAGTTCGAACGGCTGTGTGGTGCCCCTGCCCTCGGAAACATTGGTTCCTTCCCATATCACCTGCCCCGGGTATACCAGCGCCGATTCCGGTGTGGGCAGATTCGGGGAGGGCGGAACCCATAAAAGCCCCGTCTCCCTGAAACGCATCGATCTGCGCCATCCGATCATGGCAATGACTTCCAGTTCGCAGCCGATACCGTAGCGGTCATTGATCCACAGGGCATATTCGCCGATGCTCAGGCCGTGGCGCATGGGTATGGGATATCGTCCAACAAAGGATTGAAACGCCGGTCGCAGGCAGTTTCCCTCGACGTTGTCTCCGTCTGCGGGGTTGGGCCGGTCGAGGACGAAAACCGCTTTTCCGTGTCGTGCGGCTTCCTCCAGGCAATAGGAAAGGGTGGTGAAGAAGGTGTAGACCCGCGTTCCGGCGTCCTGAAGGTCCACTAGGAGCACGTCGATGGCGTCCATCATCTGCTTGGTGGGTCGCCGGGCCTTTCCGTACAGGCTGAAAACCGGTATGCCGAGTACGGGGTCGGTAAAATCGTGGGATTCGATCATGTTGTCCTGTTTTTCCGCGTACAGCCCGTGCTGGGGAGAGAAGAGCGCCGTAAGCCGTTTCCCGAATCTTTCTTTTGCAAGGACGCCTGCGTGCCGAAGGTGCCCGTCCACGGATGCCGGGTTGCAAAGAAGTCCAATGCGCTTGTTTTCGAGCCTGGCGGGTGGATTCGCCAGGAGACTTTCGAGTCCGGTTTGTATCCTGTCCATGGCCCTTATTATCCCTGATTGTTTCTGATCGCCTCTCATTTTGGTGGGCGGGGGGGCTCTGCCGTGCCGGGCGCCTGTCTTTTTATCATGTCGATTTGTGCTTCCCCGGTTATCCCCGATATCCCCGGTTGCGCCTCAGCGGCCCATATCCGGTCTGTTTAGCACGACGGCCGCGGGAAGACAATCGGTAAAATGGCGTTTGTTATCGGCTAATTGGTTTCATAAAGAGTCGCCGGAAGGGGGCCCCGGTGTTTTTCGCAGCCGTTGTTTTTTAATATAACATTTTGAGAAAATGGTATTTTTATTACATAAGCGGGGGTGGTTCCGAAAAAAAATGAAAATTGAAGGAAATGGAAGCAAGGACTTTTTGACAGTCACTTCCTGAAATCGCCATAAGCAAAAAATTGCCCCGGAAACGTTGCAGATTTGTCACAGGGGCACTTTTGAGGTTTGTTCGCTAGTTATACTATGGCCGGTAAAATTGTATTTGTATTCCACAAGATATAACCATGTTTATAAACCGTCGGTCCGCTCGCCCAAACCGATTCAAACCGAAGCTTATCTGGCTTGACCGTAATCGGCTTCTGGCATATTAAAGGGGGCAATTCTTGAGGCCATGCCTCTTTGTCTTTCCCCTTCAATAAAATGTGTCGTTGTTTATCCAGGCATTTTGATAAAGCCTTCCGTTTGTGTTGCCTGAACCGTATTGCATGCCTGCATTCGGGGTTTTCAGTTTTTCGCAAAACAGGTTGTTTTGGAGATAATCAATCGTTGCTCTTGTGGTTTTTGTTCATCCGGCTTACGAAATGGAGATTGTTTCAATGGAGACCTTGTGGGAAAAAGCGAAAAGCGCCATCAAAGAAAAGATTCCTTCCAATATTTACCGGCTGTGGATCGAGCCCGTGCACTTTCTGGAAGCCGGCGAGGGCAACCATGTTGTGCTTTGCTGCCCGAATTTTTTCATAAAGAAAAGGATCTCCGAGAATTATGAGGCGCTGATCCGCAGGGAGCTGGGGCGCGCCGCAGGCAGGGATGTGGTCTTTTCGTTCCGGGTCGGCGCCAACGGCAACGCTGATGGAAGCGGAGGCGGCAATGGTGCGGATGATAAAAATAGCAATCACGGCCATTTACGGGGATTGCGCGATGACGACGGACTGGAAGACCCCCAGCTTCTCCTTCCGAATGTCCGAACCCAGCCATCCAGCGGGCGCAGGCTTCGCCGGGATTACACGTTCAACCATTTTGTCGTGGGCCAGAACAGCGATCTTGCTTACCGGGCGGCATTCTCCCTGGCATCCGGGAAACGCTCCGAACCCAGTGCGCTGTTTCTGCTTTCCAAATCCGGCATGGGCAAAAGCCATCTTTCCCAGGCGGTGGGACACAAGATCCTCTCGGCCTTCCCGGGGGAAAGCGTTTATTATATGAGTGCGGAGGATTTTACCAACGACATGGTCCATAGTCTCCGCAACAACAAGATCGAACAATTCAAGCGCCGCTACCGGGAGGGCTGCGACGTTTTGCTCCTGGAGGAAGTGCACCTTTTGTCCGGGCGGACCCGCACGCAGACCGAGCTGGCCCTTACCCTCGATTATCTGCTGGAGTCCGGAAAAAAACTGATATTCTCCAGTTATTATGCACCGTCCGCCATTCCTAAAATGAGCGATCACCTGGTTTCCCGTCTTTGCCAGAGCATGCTGACGGTCATCGAGGCCCCGGATTTCAAAACACGGCTTAAAATCCTGAAGCAGAAAGCCTCCGACAGGGAAGTATCCGTTCCGGGTGAAGTGGCCGAGTACATGGCCGGTGAATTGACCGAAAACGTGCGCCAGATTGAAAACGGACTCGTCAGCATGGTTTCCCGCTCCTGCCTGATGGGCGTTCCCATCGATCTGAAACTGGCCGAAGACGTGGTGGGCAATATCGTTTCTCAGCGTAAATCCATTACTATCGATGCCATTGCCCGCCTGGTGGGCCGTGAATACGGGGTTTCCTTGAAAGACGTCGTTTCCCGGTCGAGAAAGCAGTCCGTCGTTCGTCCCCGGCAGGTCGCCATTTTTCTGGCCCGGCGGCACACCAGCCAGTCCCTTGCGGAAATAGGCAGAAAATTCAATAGAATGCATGGAACAGTCATCCACTCCATCAATGCCGTGGAAAAGGAACTGAAGCTCCGGGGCGAGATGTATCAGCAGGTTAGTATTATTGAGAAAAAGCTTGAAAGCGGTCAGTTTTGACGGCTTCGTAAAGAGTCCAATATCCGCGTTACGCGCGAAGTCGAAGAATTTGCGGCTTACGCCTTGTAAACATGCACGTACGCCAAGTACGCTGCATTCTTCGAAATCGCGCAAGCCTTGATCTTGAACTTCTTACAAAGCCGTCAGATCGAGATTTTTTACGAGTGCATCAGTTTTAATCGCTTGAAATTCGGTTTTCATTCCCACAGTCAATAAAGGATGCCTGGCACATGGGGCTTTCCCCGGAAGCGTTTGAGCGGCTTGCCAAAATAGTGGGCACGGAGTACTGCTCCCGGCTGGAGGAAGATCGGGTCTGCTACGGCTATGACGCTACCCGGCGGTTTTTCCCGCCCGAAGCGGTCGTGTTTCCGGCAAGTGCCCGGGAGGTATCCGCCGTTTTGACGCTGGCAAATGAACTGAAATTCTGTGTCACGCCTCGGGGCGCCGGTTCCGGCATGAGCGGCGGATCGCTTCCGGTGGTGGGCGGGGTTGCCATGGTGATGACCCGGTTTGACCGGATCCTGAACATCGACACGGACAACCTGGTTGCAACGGTTCAACCCGGTGTTATTACCGGTGTGTTTCAGCGGGCCGTTGAGAAAAAGGGGCTGTTCTACCCGCCGGACCCCTCGAGTGCGGATTTTTCTACTCTCGGGGGGAACGCGGCCGAATGCGCCGGCGGGGCGAGCGGCATCAAGTACGGCGTCACGCGGGACTATGTCATCGGCATGGAAATGGTGCTCCCCACCGGCGAAATCGTCTCCTTCGGCGTGAATACGGCCAAGGGGGTCGTGGGATACGATCTTGCCCGGCTGATTGTGGGATCGGAAGGAACCCTGGGTGTTATTACACAGCTGACCCTTCGGCTCCTGCCGCTGCCGGAATCCTCCCGGACCCTGATGGCGGTTTTCGACCGCATGGAAACGGCAGCAGAGGGGGTGGCCGATATCATCCGGGAAGGCATCATTCCCCGGGCCCTGGAATACATGGACAATGCCGCTATCCGGTGCGTGGAAGCGCAAAAAAAGGTGGGCCTTCCCGTGGATGCGGAGGCGGTTTTGCTCATCGAGATCGACGGGACGGAAACGGAGGCGGAGCATCTCGCCCGGCGGGTTGTATCCATGCTGGAAGGCCGCACCCGGGGCGATATCCGTATGGCAAAGAGCAGTGAAGAAGCCGCCCGGCTATGGCAGGCCCGCAAGGCTATATCTCCTGCGCTCCGGGCCTACGGCACCGGCAAGCTGAACGAAGACATCGTGGTGCCGCGCAGCCGGATTCCGGAAATGGTGACAAAAATCCGTGAGCTAGGCGAAAAAACCGGGTTGACCATGGTCAGTTTCGGCCATGCGGGGGACGGCAACATTCATTTCAACGTGATGTTCGACCGGGAGGACGCAAAACAGGAGAAGCTTGCGCTTTCGGTGGTGGAAGAAGTGTTTGACCATACCCTGGCCCTGGGCGGCAGCATATCGGGCGAGCACGGCGTGGGCGTGGCAAAGGCGTTGTACATGGCAAAGGAGATATCACCGGACGTGGTCGCCCTCATGAAGCGCATCAAGTATGCCTTCGATCCTGCCGGCATCCTGAATCCCGGAAAAATGCTCTTGTAAAAAAAGGCATGGCACGTCTTTTCCGAAAAAAACACATGCCATGCCCTTGTGTGACTTGGGCACCCGATTTTTCGGCCTTGCTTTCGCCGTTTGGGCTGCAGGCTTTACCGCGCGGGATTTCCTTTTTACTTACTGTATTTTCTGGGTGATTTCGTAGGCGTTGATCATGTCTTCGAGTTGTTCAATTTTCATCTGCTCCGACTGCTCCACAGCGCACCGGAGACGGACGGCGCAGAATTTCCTGCAAAGTGTTGCACTGCTGTCAAACCTTCCGTAGCAATCCACCGTGTCGGTATATTGATTTTCCTTGAATTGTTGTTCCATAGTACCTCTTTATACAGCGTCCGGGCACAATGCGCCTGAAAAAGCGCGTTTTTGCGCCGGCGCTATGATTGTATTATCGTGCGTGTTTCTTCATGCACGAGTCCGTTGGTTGCAAGTATTTCAACTTTGTCAATGTCATACGGGGCGCCGCTGAAATCGGTCACCCGGGCCCCGGCTTCCTTTGCAATCAGGAATCCGGCCGCGGTGTCCCACGGATGGAGATGTTCCTCCCAGAACCCGTCGAAGCGTCCGCAGGCCACGTAGCATAGGTCAAGAGCCGCCGACCCGAGGCGCCGCACCCCTTGGGCCGCACCGAGCATTTTTTCATACTGCACCATGTAGGGGCGGGGATTTTGTTTGGCCTCATAGGGGAATCCCGTCACCAGAAGCGCGCCGGACAGACTGCTGCACCGCGATACCCCGATGCTGTGACCGTTTAACTGCGCGCCCCCGTTTTTCACGGCAGTGAACAACTCGCCGTTTACCGGGTGCAGCACCACCCCGGCGAGAATTTCGCCGGATGCGGCAAAAGCGATGGAAATGGAAAAAAACGGCACCTGGTGGGCGAAATTGGTGGTTCCGTCCAGCGGGTCGATAATCCATGTAAACGCTTTTCCCGGGTCTTTTTCGTTCAGGCTCTCCTCGGCAAGAATACCGTGATCCGGAAACGCATTCCGGATGGTCTCGATGATATTTTTTTCGGATTCGACATCCGCATCGGTGACCAGGTCTCCGGGGCCCTTTTCCCCGATCCGGCCTGCCCGGCCCATGTGTTTTTTCAGTATCTCCGCACTGCCGTAAGCGGCACGGGTTGCAATATTTTTAATATGTTCCGGATCAATCGTCATACTCAGCCGTTTTCACTCAGCCATTTTAATGGATCGCTTTTTCGTCCGTATTTCCGGCCCATTCCCCGGGGCCGGGGTCTTTGTCCGCAACAGAGCGAGCCACTGTTATGCTGTTTTCATCACTAGATTGGACCATTGTTTCCATTTTGTCAATCAAAGGATTGAGTGTTTTGCTTTCGGTTGCGCAGATCGGGATTCCCCCGGTTCCGGCAACGAGGTGCTCCACCGTTTCCGAATCGAGCCGGTCCGTTTTGTTCAGTACCCGAATCACGGGAATCCGATCAAGGTCAAGCTCGGAGAGTATCGCCTCCACAGACGCCATATGGGATTCGTAGGCCGGGTTGCTGGCATCGATCACGTGAAGCAGGATATCGGCGCTTTCCAGTTCTTCCAGGGTGGCACGGAAAGCCACCTTCAGTTCATTGGGCAGATCCCGTATAAACCCAACGGTGTCGGTTATGATGACATCGGTTTCCCGCGGAAAGCGCAGCCGGCGGCTCGATGGGTCGAGGGTCGCGAAAAGACGGCTTTCCGCCAGTACATCGCTGTGGGTCATGGTGTTGAGCAGGGTCGATTTGCCCGCGTTGGTGTAGCCGATAATCGATATGACCGGAAGCTGGTTCCTGGCTCGTTTGGCCTTTTGCTGGGAGCGCTGCTTTTTCAGGTTGTCCAGCGACTTCTCGAGGCGGGTGATCTTGTCCCGGGCGCGCCGCCGGTTGATTTCCAGCTTGGTCTCACCGGGTCCCCTTCCGCCGATTCCGCCGGTAAGCCGCGACATGGCCGTGTTCTTGGTAGCCAGGCGGGGAAGCATGTACTTCAGTTGGGCAAGTTCCACCTGGATCTTGCCGTCCCGGGATGTGGCCCGCTGGGCGAATATATCGAGGATGAGCTGAGTCCGATCGATGACCCGGAATTCGGTCAGATCCGTAATCGCCTTGATCTGGGAGGGGTTTAGCTCCTGGTCGAATATGATCAGGTCCGCGCCCTGCTGCATGGCGTGGACGGTCAGTTCCTCGAGCTTGCCGGTTCCCATCACGAAGCGTGGGTTGATCTTCTTCTTCGACTGCATGACGGTGTCGATAACCTGGATGCCGCAGGAACGGGCAAGCTCCGCAAGCTCGTCCATGGATGCCATGGCCCGGTCTCTTGGCTCGGTGGTCACGGAGACCAGGATGGCTCGCTCCTTTCCGGTGTCGACCCGCCGCACCCGCTGGTAATGGGACAGTTCGTCTTCCACGGCCTTGATCAGGGCGAAGCAGTCGACGGCCGCCGCCGCGTCGGGTGTTTGAAGCGATACGGGATCCAGCAGTCGGTGCCTCTCCCCGTTTTTCGCGGGCGCTGGCAGGATGTGGGCGATATGCATTTCTTTGGGATCGCCACCCGGCGTGGGCGTGATGGCGGCCATCAAATCCAGGTGCAACAGGGAGAGGTCGGTGATGTCGTCCTTGGTCAGCCTCTCGTCTTTCACGTGGGTATGCACGCACCGGATGCCTTTCAGGCGGCCCGGCGGGGCCTTATAGTCGCTGGTGTCGGGAATTTCGATCTTGCGGTGATCCCCCACGATCACTGTGGCCAGCCGTCCTGAGCGGTCGATCAGCAGGCCGATTTGCCGTCTGGTTTCGTGGGTGAGCAAGCAGATTTCAGCCGCAAGCGGCTCCGATATTACTTCTTCGGGCGGCACCCGGTAGTGGTGAAGATTTTCTATCCGGCGTATCTGGGTTGCCCTCAGTCCGCCGGTATTGCCATATACTTTTTTCATTCAGGGTGTGGTTAAATCCTTTTTAGTATCTATGGCTTTTCCATTTCAGGGCCAAAGTCCCCGTATGCCAGGTTTTCGAACCGAGTGTATTCTCCCTTGAACACGAGCCTGCAGGTGCCTGTTGGCCCGCTTCGCTGTTTTGCCAGGTGAATTTCCGCGATATTTCTTTCGGGATTGTTTTTATCGTCGCTGTACACATCATCCCTGTATATAAATATAACCAGATCCGCGTCTTGTTCAAGGGCACCGGACTCTCTCAGATCGGAAAGTTGGGGTCGCTTGTCGCTTCGTTCCTCCAGGCGGCGGTTGAGCTGCGACAGGGCGATCACGGAGATATCGAGCTCCTTTGCAAGCCCTTTAAGCGTTCTCGACATTTCCGAGATTTCCAGGTCTCTTCGTTCCTGGGCCCGTGCCGGTCGCATGAGCTGGAGGTAGTCGATGATGATCATTCCGACATTTTTTTCCCGCTTGAGCCGCCTGGCCTTGGTTTTGATGTCCAGGGAACTCAGGTTGGTGGAGTCGTCGATGAATATGGGGGCCCCGGAAAGCACACCCGCCGCGTTGGTCAGCCGGAGCCAGTCGTCATCGTTGAAATAGGAGTCCCGGATCCGGGAGGAGTCGATACGGGCCTCGGAGCACAAAAGCCGCAGGGATAGCTGCTCCTTGGACATTTCAAGGGAGAACAGGGCCACGCCGCTGTTCGATTCGACCGCTGCATGGCGGGCCAAGTTGAGTGCGAAAGCGGTCTTCCCCATGCCGGGACGGGCCGCAATAATGATCAGGTCCGATCGCTGAAAGCCGGAAGTCAGTTCGTCGAGCTTTTTGAACCCCGATGGGACGCCGCTGAGCATTCCGCCTTTGCCCTGCCGTTCCTCGAGCGCATCGATGTTGGCGTCGATGATCTGCCCGATGGGATAAATGTTTTGCTTGATTTTCTGATCCGCGATGTCGAAAAGCATGCTTTCCGCATAGTCGATTACTTCATCCACCTCACCGCTTTCTTCGTAGCAGCGGGCCACGATTTCATTCGCGGTGGAAATCATCTTCCTGAGAGACGCCTTTTCGTGGATGATCCGGGCATAATGCACGGCATTGGCGGGAACAGGGGCGGTATCGACGATTTTTGCCAAAAAAACCGCGCCGCCGACCGCTTCGAGGTGGTTGTTTTGCTTCAGGCGTTCGGCAAGCGTCACCAGGTCGACCGGTTCGCCCTCGGCAAACAGATCCGTAATGGCGGCAAAGATTTTCTGGTGGGCGGGTTTGTAAAAATCATCGGCGGCCACGCTTTCCAAAATATCCAAAAGGATATTGTTGTCAAGCAGTGCGGCGCTGATGATCGACTCTTCAGCCTCAATGCTCTGCGGCGGCAGCTTCTGAAAGGTGGGATCGGATGCGGTTTTGGAGCGCGATGGTTTCATGGGCCTATCATATCAAGGATATGGATGGTGTCGGGCGGCAAGGTTGACGACTCCAATATTGACGGCTTCGTAAAAAGTCCAATATCTGCGTTACGCGCGATGTCGAAGAATTTCACGTACGCCGGGTGCGCTGCATTCGAATTAATCCGGAAATCCTTGATCTTGAACTTTTTACAAAGCTGTCTGGCAGCGACATTTTACGGGAGCGGCAAATATTGTTGGACACATGCCGAACCGGCCGGCGGCCCCGGAATGCGTTTCGCAAAGCCGCCGGCACGTCTTATTGCTGCTGTTCTTTCTGGCCCTTTTCGTATTTTTCCTTGTCGGAAACGACTTCCACTGTGATTTCAGGCTCCACGTCCTTGTAGATTCTTATGGGGACCTGGTACGTGCCGACCTGTTTGATGGGCTCGGCCAGAAGGATCATCCGCTTGGGGATATCGATTCCCTGCTGCTGGAGTTTGTCGGATATATCCTTGGTGGATACGGATCCGTAGAGGCGCGTTGCGTCTGCAACTTTGGCGGGGATACGGCAGGTAAGCCCGTCGATTCGCTGTGCCATCTGGGTTGCGGCTTCCCGCTCCCTGGCCATCTGGACCTCGATCTTGGCCCGCTCCTGCTCCATCTGCCGGCGATTCTGTTCGGTTGCATGAACCGCCTTGCCCTGGGGGATCAGGTAGTTTCTTGCATATCCGTTTTTCACATCTACCTCGGAACCGATGATTCCAAGTGTATCGATGGTTTCCTTCAATATGACTCTCATCGTGGCTCTCCGGTATCGTTTTTGATGAAATATAAAAATCCGCTGAAGAAATCAATGCCTCCCGCCTGGCGGAAAGCCCAGTTTCGTTTGCCGGGAAAAACGCTGCGGAAGGGCTCAGAGGCGCATCCGTTGCAATCGCTCAAACAAAATCGCCCAATCAAACGCGTATGGATGAGAAAAAGTTTGATTCCGCAGGTAATCCGGCAGGGCGGATTTATTGTTCGTAGTTGCCCACATACGGAAGAAGCGCAATTTTCCGGGCGCGCTTGATTTCAAGTGCAAGATGGCGCTGGTGCCGGGCGCAGGTTCCGGATATGCGCCGCGGAATGATCTTACCCCGTTCGGTGATGAAATATTTGAGGGTATTGGGCTCCTTGTAGTCTATCCGGAGCTTGCTGTCGGCACAGAATCGGCAGACCTTGCGCCGATGGAAAAAACGTCTTTTGTTCATTACTGCCATTGTTTGTTACTCCTTCCCGGCGATTTGGGGTTCTTCGGCGGTTTCGGTTTCGGCTGCGGCATCGGAAGCATGCGCTTCCGCTTCTTCGGTGGTTTCTTTGGCGGCTTCTTCCGTGGATTCACCGGCGGGTTCTTCTGATGCCGGTTCCTGAGCGGAGGTGGCCATTTCAGCCTTCAGGGCTTCGGGGTCCGCATCTGCTTCCATGCGTACCGTCATGAATCGCAGAACGCGGGTGTCCTGCCGAAGGATGCGTTCAATGGCCTCGACCGCCGGGCCCCTGCCGCAGTAATCCATGCGTACATAATAGCCCTGGTTCTTTTTCCGGATCGGATAAGCCAGTTTTTTTGTTCCCCATTCATCAAAGAGGATCGTCGTTCCGCCGCTGTCGCTTACAAGCGCCCCCACACGGTCCAGGACCATTTTGCGGTCCTCCTCCGCCAGGTCGGCTTCAAAAATGATAAATGTTTCGTAGCGGTTCATTCCATCTCCTTTCGGTTCATTCAGCCCCGGCTTTTCCCGGAGGCGTTTTTGCCGCAGGGATCGTCCGGAGCAAGGATAAGCTGTTTTTTCAAATCTCATAATTAAACGTTTTTTCGCTCTTTTTGTCAAGAAGAATTGAAAACGTTTTCCTGGCCCTGGAAGCGCAATGGTGGCTGTGATGCCTGACTGACGGATATCTTTGTATGGACAGTGTTTTGGGGGGGGGGCTTCATGACGGCTCGTGTCGCATCAGTTCCGAGAAGGCTGCCGTTTCGCCCGGGCGGCGTTCCGCAGCCAGGTTTTCCGGCAGCACATCAGGCAGTCGGTCGGCGATCTGGTCTTCATCCTTACGAGCCGCATCCAGCACATCTTTCGGCGTGATCCGGTCAAGAGTCTTTCCCGGAACCAGACGGTCCCCGTTTTCTCCCGCAGGCATCAAAAGCCCCGCCCGAATGAGCTTTTCGCTGATATTCCGGGCCGCTTCCCAGGGGATGTTCAGCTGCTCTTCCAGGGTTGTTCGCGCAGGAGGCGGCTCCCCTCTTGCAAAGGGCCTGCAAACCTGCCACATGATCGTCATGGCGGCTTTTTCCTGCAATTCGGGAGACGGCTCCACGTCTCTGTGCAGGGCGATGGAGCCGGGCGTCTGCAAGTAGAAAACGATGCTGGCGCCCGCCAGCAGGATCATCCAGTTCAGGTAGATCCAGATCAGAAGAAAGATGCCGATGGCGAAACTGGAGTAGATGGCCGCGTAGCGGGTGGAGGTGGCGACGAACGTGGCAAAGGCCATGC
>SLJY01000192.1 GCA_007134875.1 Desulfobacterales bacterium | reverse complement strand
TTTTCCACCGCCCGGGAGTCCAACGAGTTCTACCGGAGAAACCTGGCAGCCGGACAGATGGGGCTTTCCGTGGCGTTCGACCTGGCCACCCACCGGGGCTACGACTCCGACCATCCGCGGGTGATCGGCGATGTGGGCAAGGCGGGCGTGCCCATCGATTCCGTGGAGGATATGAAGATCCTGTTCGACGGTATCCCCCTGGACAAGATGAGCGTCTCCATGACCATGAACGGCGCGGTGCTGCCGGTTCTTGCCGGGTATATCGTCGCCGCGGAGGAGCAGGGCGTCAGCCAGGAAAAACTGACCGGCACCATTCAAAATGATATCCTCAAGGAATATCTGACCCGTAATACCTACATTTATCCGCCCGAACCGTCCATGCGGATCGTATCCGACATCATCGGGTATTGCTCCGCCAACATGCCGAAGTTCAACACGGTTTCCATTTCCGGCTATCACATGATGGAAGCCGGCGCTGACTCCGTGCTTCAGACGGCCTTTACCCTGGCCGACGGGCTGGAATACGTGCGTGCGGCATTGGATGCGGGCCTGGATATCGACAAGTTCGCGCCGCGCCTGTCGTTTTTCTTCGGCGTCGGCATGAATTTCTTCATGGAGATCGCCATGCTCCGGGCGGCGCGTTTTTTGTGGGCCGATCTCATGAGCCAGTTCAATCCCAAAGATCCGCGATCCTCCATGCTGCGGACCCACGTCCAGACATCCGGCTGGAGCCTGACCCAGCAGGATCCCTACAACAACATCGTCCGAACCACCCTGGAGGCGCTCGCAGCCGTCCTGGGCGGCACGCAGTCCCTGCACACCAACGCTTTCGACGAGGCGGTGAGCCTGCCCACGGATGTTTCAGCACGGGTGGCCCGAAACACCCAGATCATAATCCAGGAGGAATCCCAGGTGACCAAGGTGATCGATCCCCTGGGCGGGTCCTACTATGTCGAAAAACTGACCGCCGATATCGCGGAAAGTGCGCGATCCATCATTAACGAGGTGGAGGCGATGGGCGGCATGGCCAAAGCGATTTCGGCCGGAATGCCCAAGATGCGCATCGAAGAGGCCGCGGCCCGCCGCCAGGCGAGAATCGATCAGGGGCGCGAAGTCGTGGTCGGCGTCAACAAATATCAGGTGGAAGACGAGGTTCCCATCGACGTTCGGGAAATCTCCGAGGCGGTTCGCGAGGCACAGATCGATTCGGTAAACGAAATCAAAAAGAACCGGGACGAGGCCGAGGTGAAACGGACCCTGGAAGCACTCACCAGCGCTGCCGCATCGGGCGGGAACCTCCTGGACGCCTGCATCCCGGCCGTGCGCGCGCGCGCCACGGTGGGCGAGATTTCCGATGCCATGGAAAAGGTCTTCGGCCGTTTCACCGCTACGACCCAATGCATATCCGGTGTGTACGCCGGGGAATTCCAGGACGACGAGATTATTGCTTCCATACGCAAGCGCTGCGAGCACTTCCTGGAAAAGCACGGCCGCCGTCCCCGGATTCTTCTGACCAAGATGGGTCAGGACGGTCATGACCGCGGCGTCAAAGTGGTTGCCACGGCCTACGCGGACCTTGGATTCGATGTGGACTTAAGTCCCATGTTCCAGACGCCCGAGGAGGCCGCCCGCATGGCGGTTGAAAACGACGTGCATACGGTGGGGGTATCGAGCCTTGCAGGGGCCCACAAGATATTGGTCCCCCGGCTTATCGACGCGCTGAAAGAGCAGGGCGCGGAGGGTGTCAAGGTGGTGGTCGGCGGCATCATTCCGCCGTCGGACTACGATTTTCTGTTCAACGCCGGTGTGTCAAAGGTTTTTGGCCCGGGATCGCTAGTGACGGATTCGGCAAACCAGCTGCTCAACATACTGGAATAAAATGCCTGAAACGGATCCCCGCTACTACATCGACGGCGTGCTTGTCGGCGACCGGAAGATTCTGTCCAAAACCATTACCCTTGTGGAGAGCCGGCTCTCAGAGCACAAGGAGTTTACCACGGCTGTACTGGACGGCCTGATTCCCCATGCCGGACATTCCGTCCGGCTGGGGATCTCCGGTGTACCCGGGGTGGGGAAATCGACCTTTATCGAAAGCCTGGGGCTTCGCCTGCTGGAAAAGGGGCACCGCGTCGCCGTCCTTACGGTGGACCCCTCAAGCGCCAAAAGCGGGGGCAGCATCCTGGGCGACAAAACGCGGATGGAAAAGCTTTCTGCGGACCCCCGCGCTTACATCCGTCCCTCGCCAGCAGGCAGGACCCTTGGCGGCGTCGCCCGCAAGACGCGCGAGACGATCGCCGTGTGCGAAGCGGCCGGCTTCGACGTGGTCATCGTGGAAACCGTGGGCGTTGGCCAATCCGAGTATACCGTTGCCTCGATGGTCGATTTTTTCCTGGTGCTGCTTCTTGCCGGCGGCGGAGACGAGCTTCAGGGAATCAAGCGGGGAATCCTTGAGATTGCCGATGCCCTGGCCGTCAACAAGGCCGACGGGGAGAACGTCGAACAGGCGGAGCAGGCCCGGCGGGTATACGAAAACGCGCTTCATCTCGTGGGTTCGTCGGATCCCGGATGGCAGCCGCCGGTGCTGGCGTGCAGCGCCCTGACCAACACCGGCATGGAGGAAATCTGGGAGACGGTTCTTGCCCACAACCGTCAGATGCGTAAAAGCGGCCGTTTCGAGTCCAGGCGCAGGCAGCAGGCAAAAGACTGGTTTATCTATCTTCTTGACGAAGGGCTGAAAGAATGGTTTTATCATATGCCCGAGGTGCGAAAAAAACTTTCCGTTGCGCAAAGACAGGTTGAAAACGGATCAACCTCGGCCATGGCGGCCGCACGGCAGCTTTTGGAGACCCTTGACGGGCTTCGTCCGGAAAAAAATCCGGGGGACGGCAACATCCGATGAAATCCTCCCGCCGGAGAATCGGAATCACGTTCATGGCAGCGCCCGTGCAGGGGGCAAGCCACTATTTTGTTCATATCATGATGCACTTGTAAAAAGTCGCGATCAGACGACTTTGTAAAAAGTTCAAGATCAAGGCCTGCCGGGTTTCGAAGAATGCATCGTACCTGGCGTGCGTGAAATTCTTCAGAAATTGCGCGCAGTCGAAGTTATTGGATTTTTTGCGAAGTCGTCAAATCGTAGAGCCATAAAACGAGCCATAAAACCGGGGTAAGGAAAGGAAACCATTTATGAGCGAGGCTTCGGACAAGATCAGGGAAATGAAGGCCTTGAAGGCAAAGATCCGCGAAATGGGCGGTGAAAAAGCCGTGGCCAAGCAAAAGCAGGACGGCAAGCTCACCGCGAGGGAGCGCTTGGATGCGTTTTTCGATCCCGAAACGTTCCGGGAACTCGACGTGTTCGTTCGCCACAGGTGCACGAATTTCGGGATGGAACAGGTCGATATCCCCTCGGACGGCGTCATCACGGGACACGGCCTTGTAAACGGCCGGCCCGTTTTCGCCTTTGCCCAGGATTTTACGGCCCGGGCGGGGAGTCTCGGTGAAATGCACGCCAAGAAAATCTGCAAGGTGATGGACCTGGCCCTCAAGTCCGGCGTTCCCGTGGTCGGCTTCAACGATTCCGGCGGAGCGCGCATCCAGGAAGGCGTGGATGCCCTGTTCGGTTACGGCGAGATCTTTTACCGCAATTCGATCTGCTCCGGGGTGATTCCGCAGATTTCGGCCATCATGGGGCCCACCGCGGGGGGTGCGGTCTACTCCCCGGCCATGACCGACTGGGTCTTCATGGTGAAAAAGACCAGCCACATGTTCATTACCGGTCCCCAGGTCATCAAGTCGGTAACCGGCGAGGACATCACCTTCGAGGACCTGGGCGGCGCCATGACCCACAACGAAAAGAGCGGTGTCGCCCATTTCGCGTGCGATTCAGACCAGCATGCGATTGATCGGATCAGAAACCTGCTGTCCTATATTCCGCCCAACAACATCGAAGATCCGCCCATCATCGACACAGGCGACGATCCGGCCCGGATCGAGCCGTCCCTGGATACGCTTGTTCCTGTAGATGTCAACCAGTCCTACGACATAAAGGAAATCATCCATGCCATCGTCGACAATGGGGAATTCTTCGAACCCCACGAGCACTACGCGAAAAACATCGTCGTGGGCTTTGCCCGGTTAAACGGGCGTTCCATCGGCATCATCGCCAACCAGCCCAAGTTTCTGGCAGGCTGTCTCGACATCGACGCATCCGACAAGGCAACCCGCTTCATCCGCTTCTGCGATGCCTTCAATATCCCGATTCTCACCTTTGCCGACGTGCCGGGATACCTTCCGGGAAGCGACCAGGAATGGGGGGGTATCATCCGCCACGGGGCCAAACTCCTCTGGTGCTACTCCGAGGCCACCGTTCCAAAGCTCCTCGTGATCGTTCGAAAAGACTATGGCGGCGCATATATCGCCATGTCTTCAAAGCACCTGGGTGCCGACATGGCGTTTGCCTGGCCCACCGCCGAGATCGCGGTAATGGGCGCGGAAGGTGCGGCCAATATCATCCACCGCCGGGAAATCAAGGATGCCGAGGATTCAACGGCCAAACGAAAGGAAAAGATCGAAGAATACCGGGAGGTTTTTTCCAATCCCTACATTGCCGCCAACCGGGGATACATCGACGACATCATCGTTCCCAGCGAAACCCGGCCGCGGCTTATCGAGGCCCTGGAGATACTGGCCGGCAAGCGCCAGACGCTGCCGCCCAAGAAACACGGTAACATTCCGGCATAAACCGCAGCAAAAGGAGTCTGCCTGACATGGGTATGGACAGGAAGAAAAAGGCGGCGGTGGCCGCCGTGATGCAGTATCTGGAAACGGAAAGGCAGCAGTTGGCGGCGGCGGGGGTTCCCTCCCGGGTCGTGGCGATACCCGACCGGTCGGCTTTGTTCATGCCGACACCCTACAGCCTTTCGGGCCGTAACGGGGCCATGCAGGCCCGGACCTTGATGCAGTACAGGGCCCTGAGGGGATAGGCTCCAAAAGCCCGCCCTGCGCTTTGCACCGTTTGCCCGCACCGCCGCGGCGGGACGGAAATACCGGCAACGATGCAAATCCTAGATACGTTTATTGACCATATACAATCACGATTACCTGCTTGAGGGGAGTTGAAAAAATGACGGACCATTTTCAAGTCAAGATGACCGAAATGAATTATGAGAAGGATCGTCCGAAGGCGAACAATCCGGTGAAAGTCCAGGATCTGACCCTGCGTGACGGCCACCAGTCGCTTTTTGCAACGCGGGGACGGACCGAGGACATGATCCCTGTAGCCGAAATGATGGACAATATCGGTTTCTGGGCCGTGGAGGTCTGGGGCGGTGCAACCTTTGACACCATGCACCGCTTTCTGAACGAAGATCCGTGGGAGCGGCTCAGGACCATGAAGCGGTATTTCAAAAAAACCCCGGTTTCCATGCTGCTTCGGGCTCAGAATCTGGTTGGCTACCGGAACTATCCGGATGACGTAGCAAAAGCCTTCGTGCAGCGGACCGCCGAAAACGGCATGGACATTTTCCGCACCTTTGACGCACTCAACGACTACCGTAATTTCGAAACCGTGGTCAAGGAAATCAAAGCCGCGGGAAAGCATTTCCAGGGATGCGTCTGCTACACGCTCACAGAACCGCGCATGGGGGGCGAGATCTACAATCTTGAGTTCTACCTGAACAAGGCCAAAGAGCTTGAAGAGATGGGGGCCGATTCCATCTGCATCAAGGATATGGCCGGACTGATGTCTCCCTACGATGCCTTCGAACTGGTCAAGGCGCTGAAGGAATCGGTCAGGCCGCCTATTCACCTGCACTGCCATTTTACTTCGGGCATGTCGCCCATGACGCATCTCAAGGCCATCGAAGCGGGCGTGGATATCATCGATACCTGTATGTCCCCCTATGCCTACCGGACTTCCCATGCGGCAATCGAGCCCCTGGTGGTTACCCTCTACGGAACCGACCGGGACACCGGTTTTTCGCTCAAGGCCATGGACGAGATCAACCAGAAGCTGGAAAAAGACATCCTGCCCAAGTACAAGCACCTGCTCGACGATTCCAAGGTTTCCATCATCGATACCAACGTACTGCTTCACCAGACCCCGGGCGGCATGCTCTCCAACCTGGTCAACCAGCTCCGCGAGATGGATGCCCTGGATCGCATCGGCGAGGTATACGACCTGTTGCCCAAGGTCCGCAAAGATCTGGGACAGGTGCCCCTGGTCACGCCGACCAGTCAGATCGTCGGCATCCAGACGGTGAATAACGTGCTCTTTGACGAACCAAACGACACCTACAAGATGCCTACCCAGCAGGTTAAGGATATCTGCTACGGGCTGTACGGCAAGACGCCGGCCCCCATCAACCCGGAAGTGCAGAAAAAAGTGCTCAAGGGATACCCGCGGGGAGAGGAGCCCATTACCTGCCGTCCGGCGGAAATCCTTGAATCGGAGCTCGAAAAGGCAAGGGAAGACGTTAATGATGTGGCCGCCGATCTCGATGACGTGCTCATCTATGCACTCTACCCCACAACCGGCAAGAAATTTCTACGCTATAAATACGGCCTGGAAGATCCCCCCGCCGCCATGAAGCCCAAGACCCTCGAGGAGGCCGTAAAGGAGGAGCAGCTTGTCCGGAAGGCCCGTGCCGGGGAAGTCGTGGCAAAAAAGAAGCCGGAAGACGAAGAAGGTCTTCGCAAGTTCACCGTGATGGTGGACGACGAACCTTTCGAGGTGGCGGTTGAGGACAAGAACCCGCCCGTGGTGGTACAGCACGCACCGCAGGCAGCCGCAGCGGCACCCCAGCCTCAGGCGCCGCCGCAGCCTGCCGCCGCCCCGGGCCCGCCGCCGAAGGAAGAGCCGGCCGCTGCTGCGGGGCCCGCAAAGCCAGCTCCGGCACCATCCGGTGGCACACCGATGAAGGCGCCCATGCCGGGTACGATCATCCGTTTTGAGAAAAAGGAGGGGGATAGCGTAAACGAGGGAGACACGGTTGTGATTCTGGAAGCCATGAAAATGGAGAATTCCCTGACCGCCCCGGCATCCGGCACCCTCCAGGGACTTCGCTACAGGGAAGGCGATTCTGTTGCGAAAAACGACGTGATCTGCGTGATCGGGTAACCGGCGGCCGGAGTACGGAAGACGGAAGTCAGGGCGATTTTCTGGTTTGATGCACGACAAAAAGTCGCGATCAGACGGCTTTGTAAAAAGTCCAGTATTGAGGCTTGCGCGACCCCCGAAGAATGCTGCGTACTTAGCGCACGTGGAATTCTTCGGGGATCCCGTGCAGGTGCGGATATTGGATTTTTTGCGAAGAAATCGGATTTTTTAAAATCTGAAACGCTTGGTTTTGATAGAAACAGCCGCGTTAACCGGAGAAAAATGTCCATGTCCCTGCGGCGGATAGTATAGGAGCTTGTTTTTTCATAAAACCGGCTTGAATCCTGAAATAAGGGATCAGGCCTGAAAGGGGTTACTAATGAAGATACACGAGTACCAGTCGAAGGAGTTGTTCGCCCGCTACGGTATTCCGATTCCGGCAGGTGCGGTTGCCGAAACGCCGGAAGAGGCAAGGGCTGTGGCGGAAAAAATAGGAACGTTTCCCATGGCGGTAAAAGCCCAGATCCATGCCGGCGGTCGGGGGAAGGGCGGCGGGGTGAAGCTTGCGAGGTCCGTGGATGAAGCGGTATCCCATGCACAATCCATTCTTGGAATGACCCTGGTGACGCCCCAGACCGGTCCGGAAGGCAGGAACGTCAAGCGGGTGCTGATCGAGGCGGGTCTCGATATCGCATCCGAGTTGTATCTAAGCCTCACCGTGGACCGCGAAAGCGCTTGCTTACTGATCATGGCAAGCGCTGCAGGCGGCATGGATATCGAGGAAGTGGCCGAAAAGACGCCGGAAAAAATCATCAAGGTTTTGGTCAATCCCCTTGCGGGCATATCCGGCTACCATTGCCGCCGGGTCGCATACGGACTGGGCCTTCCGAAAGAGACTGTCAAGCCCTTTCTCTCCCTGCTGACCAACCTTTACAAGCTGTTCGTGGACTATGACTGCTCCATGGTGGAAATCAACCCGCTGGTGGTAACGGCAAATCAGGAAATCCATGCCCTTGACGCCAAGGTGTCCTTTGATTCCAACGCGCTGTTCCGCCACAAGGACATCATTGATTACCGGGATTTCGATGAAGAGGATCCCCTAGACGTTGAAGCCTCGAAGTATAACCTCAATTACATCAATATGGACGGCACCGTCGGCAACATGGTCAACGGTGCGGGGCTCGCCATGGCGGTCATGGACACCATCAAGCTCGCCGGCGCGGAGCCTGCAAACTTTCTTGATGTCGGCGGCGGGGCCACCCGGGAAATGATTGAAAACGGATTTCGGATCATTCTGTCCGACAAAAAGGTCAAAGCACTGCTGATCAATATTTTTGGCGGTATCCTTCGCTGCGATATTCTGGCGGAGGGGGTTGTGGCCGCCGCCAGGAACATGGAAGTCGACGTGCCCATCGTCGTCCGGATGGAGGGAACCAATGTGGAGGAGGGGAGAAAAATCCTTGCGGAATCCGGTATGGATCTGTTTACGGCGATGGACCTGAAGGATGCGGGAGAGCAGGTGGCGAAGCTGGTTGCCTGAAACGCTTACACAGCCACGCATTATAAAATTATACAATCACACAGAGGATTATCAATCACAGCAGAGGATTATCCATGAGTACATTTATAGACGAAAACACCCGCGTGGTGGTGCAGGGAATTACCGGAAAAGAAGGGCAATTCCATGCCCGCCAGTGTATCGAATACGGAACCAGCGTCGTGGCAGGGGTAACCCCCGGAAAAGGGGGGCAGAAAATGGACGATGTGCCCGTTTTCGACACTGTCACGGATGCTGCTAGGGAAACCGGCGCCAATTGCAGCCTTATATTCGTCCCCCCGGCTTTTGCCGCGGATGCCATCATGGATGCCGCGGACGCGGGCATTGGATTGATCGTGACCATAACCGAAGGAATTCCGGTGATGGACATGATGAAGGTTAAGCACTACCTGGCCGGCGGCAAAGCCCGGCTGATCGGACCCAACTGCCCGGGTATCATTACGCCCGGTGCGGCCAAGGTCGGAATCATGCCCGGGGTGATCCACAAGCCGGGAGGGCCAATCGGTGTGGTATCCCGGTCCGGAACGCTGACCTATGAAGTGGTATTCCAGCTCACCCGGCAGGGGATCGGGCAGACCACCTGCATCGGCATCGGCGGCGATCCCGTGAGTGGTACGGATTTCATTGACTGCCTCGAAGCTTTCGAAGCCGACGGCGATACAGAAGGGATTGTCATGGTGGGTGAAATCGGAGGAAATGCGGAAGAGAAAGCCGCCGATTTTATCCGGGAAAAGGTGACCAAGCCCGTGGTCGGCTTTATCGCAGGCATCACCGCGCCCCCGGGGCGCCGCATGGGGCATGCGGGCGCCATCATCAGCGGCAATGCCGGCACCGCGCAGGGAAAGATCAAGGCGCTTAAAAACAGCGGCGTGCACGTGTGTGAAGAACTTGGCGTCATCGGTGAGTTCTGTGCAGGCGTTTTTTCTTAATTATCCACTTAATCTCAATCTATTCGGAGACAGCCAAATGAACTGGGTTGTTGAAACATTTTCCGCATCAGTTGGCAAGAAGCTGCTCATGGCGGTGACGGGGCTCGGATTCATCGGGTTCATCATCGTGCACCTCCTGGGCAACCTTACCCTTTTCGCCGGCAGGGAAGCATTCACCGCGTACGTTGAAAAGCTCCATGAATACGAGCTGCTCATTATCGTAGCAGAGGTCGGACTGTTTCTCCTGGCGGTCATTCACGTGGCAACGGGGTTTATCCTGTTTTTTTCAAACCGATCCGCAAGGACGGTCCGGTATGCCGTAAAGAAAAGCGGCAGCCGGCGCATCGTGGGCCCGTCAATTATCATGCCGTACACCGGCGTGGTAATTCTTGTTTTCGTCTTCCTTCACCTGTGGAACTTTTCGTTTGCGGATCTCACGGACCGGACCATGTACGATGTGGTCACCGCGACCTTTTCATCGGCAATCTACGTCGCCATTTATGTCGTGGCCGTGGCCGCCGTGGGTCTTCATGTACAGCACGGGTTCTGGAGTCTCTTCCAGTCCCTTGGACTCAATCATGACAAGTATATGCCGGCGCTCCAAACCCTGAGCATCGCTTTGGGGGTCGTTGTGGGCGTGGGATTTGCATTGATCCCCGTATATATCGGATTGTCCGTCTGAGAAAGAAAATGATCTGATCTGAGCCTTCTTCAGGTTTGCCGCGGGCATGAGGAAGTGGATGTTAAGCTGTAGTCGGCCATGAGAGATATTTGCTGACAAAGTAGATGCGGTAAAATTGGAACGCTCAGTTCAGGTAGGGGAAAAACAAGCGCAATATCCGGAACCCAATAACAAGCAACTGATGAAAGGTGTATTACCTATGCTGCCTGATTCAAAGATTCCGGCAGGGCCATTGTCCGAAAAGTGGGACCGGCAACGGTTCGAACTCAAGCTGGTCAATCCCGCCAACCGGAAGAAATTCGATATCATTGTCGTCGGCACCGGGCTTGCCGGTGCATCAGCCGCCGCCAGCCTGGGCGAGCTGGGCTATAACGTCAAAAATTTCTGCATCCAGGACAGCCCCCGAAGAGCTCACAGCATTGCCGCCCAGGGCGGGATCAACGCTGCGAAGAATTATTCCAACGACGGGGACTCAACCTGGCGGCTCTTCTACGATACCATCAAGGGGGGTGATTTCCGGGCCCGGGAAGCCAATGTCTACCGGCTGGCCCAGTTGAGTGAAAACATCATCGACCAGTGCGTGGCGCAGGGGGTTCCGTTTGCCCGGGACTACGGAGGGCTTCTGGATAACCGATCCTTCGGCGGCGCGCAGGTTGCCCGCACGTTCTACGCCCGGGGTCAGACCGGTCAGCAGCTTCTGCTGGGCGCCTACAGCGCGCTCATGCGACAGGTGTCGACGGGAAGGGTTAGCATGTATCCCCGACGGGAGATGCTCGATCTCGTGATCGTAAACGGCAGGGCTCGCGGTATCGTCGTACGTAACCTGGTTACGGGGGATGTTGAGTCGTATGCGGCCCATGCGATCGTACTGGCAACCGGCGGATACGGAAACGCCTATTTCCTGTCCACCAATGCCATGAGCTCCAACGTGACGGCCGCGTTCCGGGCGTACCGCAAAGGCGCCTATTTCGCCAATCCCTGCTTTACCCAGATCCACCCAACCTGCATTCCGGTTCATGGCGATTACCAGTCCAAGCTGACGCTCATGAGTGAAAGCCTCAGAAACGACGGCCGCGTATGGGTGCCCAAAAAGCCGGGGGATAAGCGCAGGCCGGAGGAGATTCCCGAATCCGAGCGGGATTACTACCTGGAGCGAAAATACCCCAGCTTTGGCAACCTGGTTCCCAGAGATGTCGCATCCCGGAATGCAAAGGAGCAGTGCGACGAGGGCAAGGGGGTCGGTGAAACCGGCCTGGCCGTCTACCTTGACTTTGCGGATGCCATTCGCCGCGACGGCAGGGAAACCATCGAGGCCAAGTACGGCAATCTCTTCGAAATGTATGATAAGATCACCGGGGAAAATCCCTATGAAACCCCGATGCAGATTTACCCTGCCGTTCACTACACCATGGGCGGGCTGTGGGTCGACTACAACCTGATGACAAACATCGACGGCCTGTTCGCCATCGGGGAGGCCAATTTTTCCGATCACGGGGCCAACCGGCTCGGCGCTTCCGCCCTCATGCAGGGGCTTGCCGACGGCTACTTCGTGGTTCCCTACTCCTTGGGCGGATACCTCGCGTCCAACGCCGTGGACGCGGTCGACACGTCCCACAGGGCATTTGACGAGTCGAAAAAGAAGATCGCCAGCGAGGTGGGCCGACTGCTGGCGATAAACGGAAAGCAGACCGTCAACCAGATGCATCGGCGCCTGGGAAAAATACTGTGGGATTACTGCGGCATCGCAAGAGAGGATGCGGGGCTCGCTAAGGCCCTGGAGCAGATCCGCAGCCTGAAAGAAGAATTTTACAAGGACGTCAACGTGCCCGGCGACGGTGCGGATTTCAACCAGAGTCTCGAAAATGCGGGCCGCGTCGCCGATTATATGGAACTCGCCGAGTTGATGGTGATCGACGCCATGAACCGGAAAGAATCCTGCGGCTGCCATCTTAACACCACCTACCAGACCGAGGATCACGAGCCCCTGCGCGACGATGAGAATTATGCCTACGTCGCCGCCTGGGAATACACCGGGGACGGAAAAGAACCCGCTTTGCACCGTGAGGCACTGGAATTCGAAAACGTTGAACTGACCCAGAGGAGTTATAAATGACCGCCAAAACCATTAACCTGACACTCAAGGTCTGGCGACAGAAGCGTTTGCAGCCGAAAGGGGA
>SLJY01000110.1 GCA_007134875.1 Desulfobacterales bacterium | reverse complement strand
TTTTCCTGTCTGCTCCGGCAAGCTGTTTTTCCGGCATTTCTGATATGCTGTCTTTCGGGGGTTGGAATGCCCGGATCGGGCGAGGCCAGGGCCGCCGAGGTTGTCGACCGGATCGTGGCGATTGTTAACGACGATATTATCCGACTCTCCGATCTCAACCGCCACTTTGAGCCCATTGAACAGCGAATCCGCGGAAGAGGCCTTCCCTTTTCACAGGAAGCCGAAGCCCTCTACGAGGCGCGCAGGGAACTTATACACGATCTGATTGATGAAAAGCTGGCCGATCAGGTTATCCGGGAGGCCGGCATCCGGGCCGGCCAGGGCGAGATCGATGCCGCTATCGAACGGATCCAGACATCCAACCGGCTGACGGAGGAGGACCTCCGGCGGGCGCTTCAGGCCCGGGGGATGAGCATGGAAGACTACCGGGAGGACATCCGGCAGCAGATACTCAGAAACAAGCTTATTGACCGGAAAATCAAGTCCCGTATCGTTATCACCGAAGACGATATCCGGGAGCATTTTGAGGCCAATCCGGAAAAATACGGGCTAACCGGAAAATACCGCCTGAAAAACATCTTCATGCCCTACGGCGGCGACGAAGATGAAACCCTGCGTAAAATGGAGACGGCACTCGATGAACTGAAGGCCGGCGCATCCTTTTCCGAAACAGCGAAATCGTATTCCATGGGGCCCAATGCCTCCGATGGGGGAGCGCTCGGTACATTCGCCTTCGAAGACCTCTCGGACCATCTTCGTCCCGTGCTTCTTGACCTCGAACCCGGCGATTTCACCGATATCATCGAAACCCAGCTCGGGTACCAGATTTTTTTTCTGGCTGATGTGGAAGAGCCGAAGGAGCGGGAGGTGGAAGACGCCATGCGGGAGATCGAGCAGCAGCTCTATGAGCAGAAAGTGGAGGAAAAATTTGACGAGTGGCTTGAATCCCTCCGCGAGTCGGCCCATATTCGCGTGAAACTGTAACCCGCTTGACGTGCCCGAGGCTGTCTGCATTAGGAGACAATGGAACCATCTTCTTATAGTGCGTCGTTTGGCAGGTATCTCAAGGCTATCCGGGAAAGCCGGAATATTGCTATCAGTTCGGTTGCGGACCAGATTCGCGTTAGCGTATGGCACCTTAGCCTCATTGAAGCCGAAGACCATGAAAAGCTTCCCGATGAGGTCTATGTCAGGGGAACACTGCGGGCGTACGCCGTATATATCGGTGTTGATCCGGCGGATATCATCGAACGTTATGAAATCAACCGGAACGCATGGCTGCACGCCACGGCAGCGGAAAGAGAGATACTGTCGTCCGGAAGGTATTCCGTTTTTCGTATGACCATTGCCTTGTGTGTGCTTGCAGCGGTGGCCGTAACGTCCATCTCGCTATTCGAGAAACATGCTCACCGGGAGCTTCCGGGTCCGGCGACAGAAACGCCGGAGGTCGCCGGCCTGGCCGATTTTGTATATTACGCAAGCGAGATTCCGGACGAAGCGGGTAGGTCGGATTCGCTTCAGGCAGGTGCTTTCGGAAATCGCATGGATGGATGGATTCATCTCCGGTTGGTTGCCCTTTCCGAAATCCGTGTTGAAATTCATATAGACGATGGGGAAAAGGAATCATTCAGCTTTAATCCCAAAGATGAGATGCGGGTGGAGGCAAAGGAGCAGTTCCGCCTCTATGTCAGTGACGTCGGTGGTATTCGCATCTACCTCAACGACCATCCGCTTGATGTGGACGGGGAGCCGGAACAGGATGTCAATATTGTCATCCGGAAAAGCCCTCCCGAAGATGAAACAGATGACATTGACACGCCGGCGTAATCCGGCGTGTCAATGATTATACCGTCTTGCCGGTTTTTCAGGAATCCTTTGGATGCTTTGCTTTTCTTCACCCGCGATTCTGCTCCGCCGCACCGATTACGGCGATTATGACCTGATCATATCGTTTTTGTCCCTGGCCCGCGGTCGGATTTCAGTAATAGCCAAAAATGCCAAGAAGAGCCGCAAACGATTTTCCGGTCTTCTGGAACCGTTTGCCAAACTGGACATCGTATGCCGCGCCAGCCGCAGAAACGGCATGCCGGTTCTCCAGGAGGCCGCCATGAACCATGTTTATGCCGGTATCCGGGGCGACTTATTCGAAACCGCCTATGCGAGCTACTGGACGGAGTTGGTGCATGGATGGGTCGAGCCCTACAGGCCCCAACCGGAAATTTTCCGGCTGCTCGATTACTGCCTGGACGCCTTGGGATCCGGCCGTGCATCCCCGCATCTTGTCAGCATCCTCTTTCAGATGCGGTTTTTAGGGCTTGCCGGTTTTGCTCCCCACCTGGATGCCTGCGTGGGCTGCGGCCTGCCGCTGGAGCGTATACCGGGCGGATCGGTTGTTTTTGATCTTGCAAAGGGCGGCATTGTATGCAATGGATGTAGCGCCGAACAGGGGCGGTTTCGGATGACGATATCCAGGGGATGCGCCAAGCGCCTCTCCTGGATCCGGGGATATGACGCCAATGCCGCCATGCGCCTGCGTTTCGATGCCCGGTCCATGGCGGAAGCCCAGCGGATTATGGAGGCATTCGTCCCGTATCACCTGGGTCGTGTGCCAAAAAGCCTGAAATTTTTGAAAGACGTGAGATGAGAAGCATGGATGATGCCATACGGGCCGCATTGAAAAAACCGATCCGGTCCTCGGCGCCGTGCCGTATCGATATGGGCGGCACGCTGGATATTGCAACGCTGTATTACCCTTTGGCCCGTTTCGGGCCGGCAACTTTCAATATCGCTTTGAATCTGCGAACACAGGTTCAGGTTTCAGATTATACCCCGGGCGTTGTGCGGATTTCGTCGAAGGGATTTTCCCCGGCTGAATTCGCAGCGGGTCGAGCCCCCTTCAACCATCCCCTTGGGCTTATTTTTGCCGTTGCGGAACATTTTCGGGTCGATGGCGTTCATATCGACATCGATTCCTCGTCTCCGCCGAAAAGCGCTTTGGGCGGATCATCCGCTGCTGCGGTTGCCGTCATCGCCGCACTTTGCAGATTGCTTGAAGTTTCCGGCACCGCGCTTCCGGACGGCGCGCGGCACAAAATCCCGGAACTGGCGCATGCGGTGGAAGAGGGTGTTGCGCTCCTTCCCTGCGGGTGCCAGGATCAGATGGCAGCGGCCTTTGGCGGCGTAAACGCTTGGTACTGGTATGGCAGGGGACACGATCCGTGGTATGAAAGGAAAAGCCTGATAGGTACCTGGGACGCCTCATGGATCAACGACCGGATGCTTGTGGCGTACTGCGGCGCTCAACACGAGTCAAAGGAAATCAACGGTCTTTGGATCCGGGGATTTCTGGATGGAACGCACCGAGGGCTCTGGGAAGAAATTGCCGGCTGCACAACGGATTTTATTCATGCATTCTCCGAAAAGAATATGCCCGGGGCCATTGCGGCGATGAACCGGGATACGGCTATCCGAAGACACATGACGCCCGGTGTTCTGGATAAAACCGGCGCCGAACTGGTTGAGGCGGCTGTTGATGCCGGCTTGGGCGCCCGTTTTACCGGAGCAGGCGGGGGCGGATGCATCTGGGCCTTTGGCGAGCCGGACCGTATATCCCATCTCGAGCCAATATGGGACGGGGTTCTTGCAGGCCGGAAAGGCGGCATGCTGCTGGATGCATCGGTGGACATGACGGGCGTGACAGCAATGTGATGACGCGCTTTTTGCCGCTAAAAAAATCAATACGCAAGAACTGCAGGAACCGGAAACAACCTATGCGCCGAGTGGCCCGACAATCAAAAAATCAAAACATGGCTTGCTGCCGGATGGCGGCGGCCGGGCTGCTGTTTTTGCAGGCAGCCGAGGACAGCCGGGGATAGCCGAACATGTATTTTCAGGATGTAATTCTCAACTTGCAGCGCTTCTGGTCCCGAAAGGGATGCGTTCTGGTTCAACCCTACGACATGGAAGTGGGCGCGGGGACATTCCACCCGGCGACACTTTTGCGTTCTCTCGGCCCGGAACCCTGGAACGTCGCGTATGTCCAGCCGTCCCGGCGGCCGACCGACGGGCGCTACGGCGACAATCCGTATCGTCTCCAGCATTACTACCAGTTTCAGGTGATTATGAAACCATCACCGGACGACATCCAGGAACGGTTCCTGGGGAGCCTCAAAGCCCTGGGGATCGAGCCAATGGATCACGATATCCGGTTCGTGGAAGATGACTGGGAATCTCCGACTTTAGGCGCATCCGGTCTTGGATGGGAGATATGGCTAGACGGTATGGAAATCAGCCAGTTTACCTATTTCCAGATGGCCGGCTCAATCGAGGTCAAACCCGTGCCGGTGGAGCTGACATACGGATTGGAGCGCATATGCATGTATCTTCAGGGCGTCGACAGTGTTTTCGATATCCGGTGGAACGACCATCTCACCTACGGGGATGTGCATCACCGCCAGGAAGTGGAGCAGTCCACGTACAACTTTGAAACCGCGGATGTCGCCATGCTTTTTGATTTTTTCAATCGCTTCGAGGAAGAATCGAAAAAGGCGATATCTGCGAACCTCGTGCTGCCGGCATACGAATGCTGCCTCAAGTGTTCCCATTTTTTCAATCTACTTGATGCGAGAGGCGCCATCAGCGTCACCCAGCGGACCGGGTACATCGCCCGGATCCGGGATCTCGCGCGCCTGTGCGCACAGGCCTACATCGAGCAGCGCAAGGCAATGGGATACCCGATGCTGAAGATGGATTCTTCCGGCGGCAAAGCCGCATGAGCATTTTTTCCGCTGATTGATTCGACCCGATGTTTCACCACGGAATGCAGGACTAAAAGGCGGCTCGTCAGCAAAAAAGATCGGCAAAAAAAGTCGTCAGCTCTTGAATTCACCGTTATCTGAAAAAGAAGCGCAGGCATATCATGGAATCACTTTTGATCGAAATCGGAACCGAGGAAATTCCTTCCGGCTACATTGAACCGGCGCTGGATGCTTTTCGGAATATGCTGGCGGAATGTCTCCGAAAGGAGCGGATCGCCTGCGGCGAAGTCGCCGTTTACGGCACGCCCCGAAGGCTCGCCGTCATGGCTTTTGATGTGGCTGTGCGCCAGGAACCATTCACGACGGAGGTTACCGGTCCCCCGGAGCGCGTGGGATATGATGAAAACGGACGCCCAACGGTGGCTGCCAGGAAATTCGCGGAAAAAAACGGTGTATCGGTTTCCCGCCTGGCTGTCAGGGAAACGGAAAAGGGTCGGTACCTGTGCATCCGCAAGACGGATAAGGGTCAAAAAACCGTGGATATCCTCAGGCGGGATATGCCCGGATTGATCCTGTCCATTCCTTTTCCCAGGACCATGCGATGGAAAGATCTTGCCATTTCTTTTGCCAGGCCCATTCACTCCGTTGCGGCCCTGTTCGGACAGCGCGCTTTTTCATTTACAATAGGCGATGTCAAAAGCGGCCGGAACACGTTCGGGCATCGGTTTCTGGCGCCGGGAAAAATCCGCTTAAGCCACCCCGGGCAGTATCTGCAAAAGCTTGAAGAGGCGTGCGTCATTGCCGATCCAGTTCGCAGAAGGGCACTCATGGTCAATGAAATGGAGCGCGCGGCGGCCGGAACCGGCGGACGGATCGTTGATGATCAAGCCCTTTGCGATGTGGTTGTGAATCTGGTTGAATACCCGGAGGTCGTGCTGGGAAGCTTTGACGTAAGGTTTCTCGGGTTGCCCCCGGAAATTCTCATCACCGCTATGCGGGAGCACCAGCGTTATTTCGCAGTGACGGACGAGGGCAAAAAGATGCTGCCCCACTTCATTGCTGTGAGCAACAACCGGGCGAAAAACATGGATGTGGTGGTTTCCGGATACGAGCGGGTGCTTGCGGCGCGGCTCGAAGATGCCCGGTTTTTTTATGAAAGCGACCGGAAGGTTCCTCTGGATCGGATGGTGGAAAAGCTAAAGGACGTTGTCTTTCAGGCGGACCTGGGTTCGGTGTGGGACAAGACGCAGCGGATCCGCCGTTTCTGCAAGTATCTTGCGGACGCTGCCTGCCTTGAGGAAACGGACGCCCGTCTGCTGGACCGCGCCGCGTGTCTTTGCAAGGCAGACCTTGTCAGCCAGGTGGTTATTGAGTTTCCAAAGCTCCAGGGCGTAATTGGCCGTATTTACGCGGAAAAATCCGGCGAGGATCCGGTTGTTGCAAGCGCAATCGAGGCGCACTACCGTCCGGTTCATTCCGGCGGCGTTCTTCCGGAAACCATGATTGGCGGGCTTCTTTCCATTGCGGACAAGCTCGACAGCCTCTGCGGATGCTTTCACACAGGGCTGATTCCTACCGGAGCCTCCGATCCCTATGCCCTTCGGCGACAGGCCATCGGGCTCACACAGATCGCCCGGGAAAATGATCTGGATGTGAGCCTCGCCGAAACCGTCCGGTTCGGCCTTGGGCTTTTTGAAGCACCGGCTGAAAAACCAAGGGAAACCATCGAACAAGAGATTCTCGGGTTTCTGAAAAACCGCATGGCGCACATGCTGGAAGAGGAATCCGTACCCAGGGATCTTGCGGCGGCCGTGCTTGCGGTCTCCGCGGACAATGTGGCGGATGTGTGGAGCAGGGCCCGGGCTTTTGCCCGCATGAAAGATATGCCGGATTTCCAATCCCTGGCCGTTGCCTTCAAACGGGTCGTCAATATTATCCGCAAGGCGGACCCCGCCGAAACCCGCGACGGCGTGGTGGATCCCGGCTTTTTTGAGCATTCCGCGGAAACCCGGCTTTACGAGGCATTCGAAAGGGTGGAGCAGGCGGTGAACCGACACTTGGGCAACCGGGATGCCCAATCCGCATTTTCAGAAATCGCGTCCATCCGGGAACCGGTGGATCGGTTTTTCGACGATGTCATGGTCATGGCCGATGACGAGGCCCTCCGGAAAAACCGGCTTGCCCTGCTGCGGCGCATATCGCAGCTGTTCGCAAGGCTGGCCGATTTTTCAAGGGTTTCGACATAACATCTTTGATGAACCCGTAAAAAGTTGCGATCCGACGGCTTTGTAAAAAGTTCAAGATCAAGGCTTGCGCGATTTCGAAGAATGCAGCGTACTTGGCGTACGTGTATGCTTACGAGGCGTAAGCCGCAAATTCTGAGAAATTGCGCGTGACGCAGATATTGGCCTTGCTGTTCATAAAATATACATTATAGAGAATATACAATACAGATTCAGCGGGAGGAAAACAATGCCCGGATACGACCCGGAAAAAGATGAGGTTCTGAAAAAATGGCATTGCGAGGAAACAGGGCTTTCGGTATCCATCAACCGGTATGCCGGCGGGGAGCCGAAGCTGCAGATCGGCCCGAGAATTCTTAAAAAAAAGGACGGAACGGACCGCGCGCCCGCAAAGGCGGGGCGTCTGAGCATCGAAGATGTGCTGTGGCTCTACGATATTATCGACGAGGTCAAGGAAGATTTGCAGGAAATGTCAGACCCTTTGGAATAGTCCCATGAATTCCGATAACGCGGTAATTCAGCCCCAAACACCCAAGCAGTGGCCGGCATGCCCAAACCGCACGGCGGTGATGGTGAGCAGTCCCGCTGATCTCAAGGAACTCGTGGCGCGTGCCGGTCTGTCCGGGGTGCACCCCCACTCGTTTTTAAACAGCCGGATGTACTGCGCCCCTCAGTCCGGTGCGACGGTATGCATTGCCGGTCCCTTTATCGGCGCGCCGTATGCGGTCATGCTCCTTGAAACCATGGCGGCGTGGGGCGTCGAGCGGATCATCGTCTTCGGATGGTGCGGATCCGTCTCGCCGGATGCGGGGGTGGGGGATATGATCATCCCTGCCGCCGCCTTTGCCGGGGATGGAACCTCTCCGCACTATCGCTCCGCCTCGGATGGTTCCGATAGTATCTTACCGTCTTCACGCCTGAATGCCATGCTCATGGACCAATGCCGGGAGGCCGGTCTTTCCTGCAAAGAAGGCCCCATCTGGACCACGGATGCGGTATTCCGTGAAACGCATGAGATAATCGGCCAATACAGGGACCGGGGCGCGCTGGCGGTGGAAATGGAAACGTCCGCCCTGTTTGCGGCAGCGGCATGGCGCAGCGTGGAAATCGCCGCGGTGCTTGCGGTTTCGGATGAAGTTTATTCCTTTTCCTGGAAGACCGGCTTTGGGAGCAATGCCTTTAAAAATGCCAGGAAAAACGCCATTGAACTGATCCTGGCCATCGCCGGGAAACTGAATCAGGAGTGCGGGGCATGAGCGAAGCCAGTCTTCCCGAGAATCCACCGGAAAAGCGCGCCCGGGAACTGCGGGATCTGCTGAACCATCACAATTACCGCTATTTCGTCCTCGATGACCCGGAAATCTCCGATGCCGAATACGACCGGCTGATGCAGGAACTTATCGACCTGGAAAACAGCCATCCCGAACTGGAAACCCCCGGCTCCCCAACCCGCCGCATCGGATCCCCGCCCCTTGAAAAGTTTGATACCATAACCCATCCCACGCCGCTTTTGAGCCTCGACAAGGGGATAAGCGAGGCCGATATCCACGCTTTTGATCAGCGCGTGCGACGGGGGCTTGATAATGATGAAGAGCTGTCCTACACCGTCGAACCGAAGGTGGACGGTGTGGCCGTGTCACTGGTCTACCGCAACGGGGTTCTTGAATCCGGCGCCACCCGGGGCGACGGTTTCACCGGCGAGCTGATCACCGAAAATATAAGAACCATCGGCAGTGTGCCGCTGGTTCTGCGCAAGGACGCCGAAATTCCAATGCCTTCGTTTCTCGATGTTCGGGGGGAAGTCTACATGAACACCGACGATTTCCGTGAACTGAACCGAGGCCGCATGGAAGAAGGACTTTCTCTTTTTGCAAACCCGAGAAACGCCTCTGCCGGTTCCCTCAGGCAGCTCGACTCACGCATCACGGCTCAAAGACCGCTGAAAATGTTTGTATACGGGGTCGGACATCCCGACTATCTCGGATCCGGCAGTCATGGTGACACACTGCGGATGCTCGAAAAATTAGGCTTTCCGGTTAATCCCCTCACCGAAATACGGATACCGGCTGAAGCGCTGGTCCGGTATTTTCACGACATTGATGCCATGCGAAAACACCTGGCATATGAAATCGACGGGATCGTGGTCAAAGTGGACGCCTACGAACACCAGCAGCGCCTCGGCACGACTTCCCGCTCCCCCCGGTGGGCCATTGCCGTCAAGTTCGAGGCGATGCAGGAACAGACGCGGGTGCGCGATATTATCGTACAGGTGGGCCGGACCGGGGCACTTACTCCTGTGGCCGTGCTGGAGCCGGTTTCAATCGGCGGCGTGACGGTTTCCCGCGCCAGCCTGCACAACGAGGACGAAGTTCGCAGAAAAGATGTTCGCATCGGCGACACGGTCCTGGTGCAGCGGGCCGGGGACGTGATTCCGGAGATAACCCGAGTGATTCCGTCATACCGGAGCGGATCGGAGCAGCCCTTTGTTATGCCCCAAAAGTGTCCGGCCTGCTCACAATCCGCCGTGCGCCTGACCGACGAGGCGGTCACCCGGTGCATGAACGCGGCATGCCCGGCCCAGCTCAAAGGCAATATTCTTCACTTTGCCTCCAGAAGCGCCCTGGACATCGAAGGTCTCGGGAAAAAGCTCGTATGGCAGCTTATCGAGAAAAACCACGTCCATTCGTTTGCCGATCTTTTTCGTCTCGACGTGAAAACCCTGGAATCCCTCGACCGGATGGGCCGCAAGTCGGCTGAAAATCTTTTGGCGGCCATTGAAACGAGCAAGAATGTGCCGCTTTCCCGTTTTCTTTACGCATTGGGGATCCGGAACGTGGGGGAACACGCCGCCAGGCTGATCGCAGAGCGCTTCGGGACCATTGAACGAGTTGTTTCCGCAGGCAATGAGGAGATTCAGGCGATCGACCAGATAGGCCCCGTGGCCGCCGAGTCCGTTCGTGCGTTTTTTGACAACCCGGAAAACCGGAAAACCATTGAAGAGGCAAAACGGCAGGGTCTCCGGATTCTTCCCGCAAACGAAGAAGTCGGCGGGAGAACAGCAAGCACCCTCTCCGGTCATTCGTTTGTTCTGACCGGAAGCCTCGCCACCATGTCCCGGAAGGCGGCGCAGGAAAAAATCGAAGCAGCCGGAGGGAAAGTTACCGGATCGGTTTCATCCAGGACCCGTTTCGTGGTGGCCGGCGAATCCCCTGGGTCCAAGATTGAACGCGCCAGGGAAATAGGCGTGGAAGTCATCGGTGAAGAACGCTTGATTGCGTTGTTAAAGGAGGCCGGCATTTCCTGAGGGCGGCTGGATTCATCGCGAAACCGAAGGCGTCTTGACCCGGGCCCGGTCGTGCGCTATTTTTTGATTGAAAAGCCGACAGCACGACGAAAGCCTGTAGAACGATTGCTGAAACGGATCGGCCCCGTTTAATCGATTGGTTTCAATATTTTGGATACGTGGAGGTGATGCACAATGTCTGAAAAAAAAGCGGTTCTGGCAAACATCGAAGGCCGGGTACAGGGTGTGAATTTCCGGATGGCAACCGCACAGGCGGCGGATAGGCTCGGTGTATACGGATGGGTGAGGAATAAACCGGACGGCTCGGTTGAAGCATTGTTCGAAGGCGATGCGGACAGGGTGGATGCCATGATCAAGTGGTGCCACGAAGGACCGCCTGTTGCGTCGGTGACCGGGGTGACGGTTGAGAAAGAGGGGTATACCGGCAGGTACACCGATTTCACCATCCGCTACACATGACGGCTTTGTAAAAAGCCCAATATCTCCGTTACGCGCGATTTCCCGAAATTTCAAGTACGTGACTGTGTTTTTCGAAATCGCGCAAGCCTTGATCCTGAGCTTTTTACAAAGCCGTCCGACCCCGGCTTTCTGCGGATTCAATCACACCTGATGGCAGATTAAACCTGTCGGGGAACCGGTTAACCCCCGACAGGCAAATCGAAATACCGGATCAGACAGACTCGCGTAACTGCTTTCCGGGCTTGAACTTGACAACGTTGCGGGCCTTGATCTTGATGGGTTCGCCGGTCTGCGGATTGCGTCCCGTACGGGCTTTACGCTTGACCTTCTGGAATGTACCAAAACCCACCAGCGTGACCTTGCCGTCTTTCTTCTTCAAAGACTTGGCCACTCCGTCTACGAAAGAATTCAGTGCCGCAGTGGCTGCAACTTTCGAGATGCCGGCATCTTTTGCCATTTTTTCAACGAGTTCCGCCTTTGTCATAGCTTTACCCTCCATGTTTTTAGATTGTATAAAAAATACTTGAATTTCTAATAAATTAAAGAAGGGCTTAGAGCTTGTCAATACATAAAACGGCATGAGGCCATTTTTTTTGGATTTACAGATGAGACTAACTCAGATTCGTTGCAGGTTTCCGGCCGTGACTCCGCACAAGCGCCTGCAAAAAAAAGGTTGAGGGCTGTCCGAGTTCAGCGTTTTTGAAAAAAAGCGTTGTCACAGTAAACAATCGTTGTTTACGATGCGTTTGTAAAAATCGCGATCCGACGGCTTTGCAAAACGATCGAAACCGCCGTCAAAATATGGCTTCGATGAAGGCATCGGGATCAAAGGGCTGCAGATCATTCATTTGCTCTCCCACGCCGATATATTGCAGGGGAAGCTGCATGGTGTTGCATATGCCGACCACGATCCCCCCCTTGGCCGTGCCGTCCAGCTTGGTCAGGGCCAGGGATGTGACGCCGATTCCTTCATGAAAAAGCTTCGCCTGGGAAATCGCATTCTGGCCGGTTGTTGCGTCCAGCACGAGCATCACGTCGTGCGGCGCCTCGGGTATCTTCTTGGCGATGGAGCGGCGGATCTTTTTCAACTGCTCCATGAGATTGACTTTTGTCTGGAGCCTGCCGGCGGTATCGATAATGACAAAGTCCACGTTTCTTGAAATGCCTGCCTGCACAGCATCATAGGCGACTGCGGCCGGATCGGCGTTTTCCCGATGGCTGACAAAGTCCGCACCGGAGCGCTTTGCCCAAATTTCAAGCTGCTCCACGGCGGCCGCCCGGAAGGTGTCCGCCGCCCCGATCAGAACCGATTTCCCCTGAGAGCGAAACCGATGGGCGAGCTTTCCGATAGTGGTTGTCTTGCCGACGCCGTTTACACCGACCACCATGATGACGTAGGGTGCGGCGGATATGTCCATGTCCGTGGGCCGCGTCAGCAATTTTTTCATGCGGTCTTTCAGAAAATGCCGGAGTTCTTCGGGGCCCTGAACGGATGATGCGTTTTTCCGGATTTCTTCGATCAACGCCGTGGTCGTATCCACGCCGACATCGGAAGTAATGAGCGTCTCCTCGATTTCCTCCAGCGTCTCCGGGTCGGTTGCGCCGCCTTCGGATAAAATGGATTCGAGCCTGCCGGCAATCGATCGGCGGGTCTTCTGCAGGCCGCTTTTTAAGCGCCCCATGAGCC